>PAKT01000075.1 GCA_002710725.1 Spongiibacteraceae bacterium | reverse complement strand
GCGGAGCATTTACCCGGCTGACCCACTTCAGCGACTTCAAGGGCTTTGGCGCCAACAACCCCGTGATCAGCCCGGATTGCCGGTACATGCTATTTGCGATTCGCCAGGTCGGTGGCCCCGAGGGCAATAGCGATGGCCTGTTTCTATACGATCTGAAAGCCTCGCCCCTGACGCCGGTGGATATGTGCGCTATGCAGGAGAAAGCGAAGTTGGTGCAAGAGTAGGGTCTCTTCACACTAGCGGGCGGAGGCAATAAATTTCGTCCTATTTGGCTCTTGTTGGATTTTTTGGTCTCTCAGAGCCTTTTTGCCTAGTCGTGCGGATGTCCGTCGAATTGCTTCGCGTTGTCGCCGATTTTGAACCAGTCAGGCTTCTCTGAAACAAACTCATGGAACGCATTTTCGAGCTCGACTTCATCAATGGGGTCAGAGTCATAGATCATCAATGGGGTCAGAGTCATAGATCGCGGATCAATGGGGTTAGAGTCATAGATCGCTGGCCGATGATGTGCCGATCAAGCACACTGACCCCATTGATCTACGATCAAGACCCCATTGATCCCCGCTGACCGCCAAATCTGAACTGTGGCTGGGCGAAATCGAACTCAGTGGCGAGCAGCCGCGCATCGTCAATGAGCGCAAACTGGTCGACCGTAGTGACTTCTACTATTTTGCGATGCTGGAACCGCAGGACTTCCGCGGCCCCGACGAGAGTGAACTGCTTTTCACGGCCTATGCCTATCGCGGTGGCGAGGTAATGGGTATCGATCTTGAAAACGGCAATATCCGCAATTATTCGAATAGCTGGTGGTACGAAGAGGTAGAGGGGGTATCTCCCGGAGGGAGCTATACGACGGTCGAGCGCGAATTTACGCTCAGTCTGAAGCCCAAAGGTCTGATTGATATCTGGGCGCTGCGGCTGGATGGCAGCGGAGCATTTACCCGGCTGACCCACTTCAGCGACTTCAAGGGCTTTGGCGCCAACAACCCCGTGATCAGCCCGGATTGCCGGCACATGCTATTTGCGATTCGCCAGGTCGGTGGCCCCGAAGGCAATAGCGATGGCCTGTTTCTATACGACCTGAGTGCCTCGCCCCTGACGCCGGTAGATATGTGCGTTATGCAGGAGAAAGCGAAGTTGGTGCAAGAGTAGGGTCTCTTCACAATAGGGGGGAGGGAATAAATTTCGCGCAGCATTGCTGTAGATGGATTTTTAATCCCTCCATACCCTTTTACTCGGGAGGTTCTAATCCTGATTGCGAGCCACCATCTCGCTTATCATTTGGATCAATGGGGTCAGAGTCATAGATCGCTGACCGATGATGTGCCGATCAAGCACACTGACCCCATTGATCTTGACCCCATTGATCTTGCGCCACGGAGATCGAATGGCCGCTTCCTCAGCGCAGTGCGCTACATGCTCATGCCGTCATCGACAAACAAAACCCTCTGGTGCCGGGAAAGATATTCCTATAAGTTGTATTTTAGCAGTAGAACATGGCGGCGTCCTCGAGCTAGATCCTTTTTTGCTCATGCACAAAGAGTCCGTGAACGTAATTGGCCAGTGATAACTCTGGCCCGCGATCACAATAACCCTTAAAAAAACGCAAATAAATAAAGGGGAAACACTATGCTCGCCTCATTGATTTCTACAGGGCTACCCATCGCCCTAATCATCGTTATGACTGGTGTAGGACTGGGATTAACACCGAACGATTTTCGCCGTGTAGCCAAAGAACCGAAGGGGTTTTTCATTGGCTTTCTCGGACAACTTATCCTCTTGCCGCTCATCGCCCTATTTGTGATCAAGCTGCTAGGGCTGACCGGCGGGGTGGCCATCGGTCTGTTTATCATTGCCTTGTGCCCGGGTGGCACCGTCTCTAACTTGTATAGTATGTTGGCCAAAGCGGATGTCGGGCTGTCGGTATCACTCACCGCTGTCGTTGGCCTGATCACACCCTTTACTATTCCCCTATTCGCAAGTTGGGCAATTATCCACTTCAACGACAGCGCTCAAAGCTTTCATCTGCCGTTCCTGCAAACTTTTCTTCAGCTTATTATAGTGGGTGTTATCCCGGTCCTGGCCGGCATGCTGATCAGAGCAAAATGGCCGTCATTCGCGCAACGCTCCGAGCCGTGGGTAAACCGTGTTTCATCAGTAGTATTGGCACTTCTGGTTGTTGCAATTTGCATACAGATGGGCGATCGGCTTCCGGCTTCTTTTGTCGCCGCCGGACCGGGCGCGTTGCTACTGAATGTGATTGCCATATCGTTTGGCTATGCACTCGGTAGGACCATGCTACAGCGCGAGAGTCAGGCGCGAACTATTGCTCTGGAAGTCGGTCTTCAAAATGGCACTATGGCACTTATGATTACTACGGGCTTGCTGAAAAGCGCAGAAATGTCGATGGCACCGATAGTATATAGCTTGCTGATGTTTGTCAGCGCAGCGCTGTTTACCGCATTGGTAAGACGCAAACCAGTAGATAGCTTGAAGGTGGTCGAACAACCGATCGGACAGGAATAAGTAGCCCCGGAAATAATAGCCAAAAGGAAAGGAGGCCGGAGGGAATAAATTTCGCACAACATGGCTCTTGGTGGATTTTTAATCCCTCCGGCCCCTTTTACTCCTGTCAATTGTGGACTGCTCGTATCAAACCTACCAAGGTGGTAGTTAATTGTCGGGTAGCGTCTCTGGGCGAAGGAATGGGAGCATGTGCGCTATATAGTCGGCCTTGCCAAGCTCAATCTTTTCCTTGCGCAATATGGCATAAGCTATCATTACGTGAAAATAAAACTGGGAGAGCGTCCAGTCGCGGGCATACTGCTCGGTTGTAAGATCGAGAATCATGCCATTGGGCAGCGCGTGGGCCAGTGGCTTCCCGCTATGGGCATCAAGCTCGTTCGGCGACAGGGCGTTGAGCAGCGACAGTGTTTCTTCAATGCGAGTCTGCGCGTCCGCCAGTGAACCGGGTTCATCGTTAGCGTTCCGACCTTCGTCGAGGAGCTGATTTATAGACTCGGGGAAATTCTCTCCCTTCAATCGGTAGACCGCTTCATAGGCTTGCACACAGGAAAAACGTATTTGCGTTGCCAGCGGGTACATATCCTCAGCCAGTCGAGCGCTCAGCAACGTGTCGGCGTTCGGCGATTGCGTCTCCGCCTTCTTAAGCCAACCGGAAAGGGAGGTCAGAAGTTGTGTATATGTCGGTACAATAAGCTCAGTGGGCGTCATGAATTGTTGCCTTCTTTTGATTAAGGGGTTTTGGGATCAATGGGGTCAGAGTCATAGATCGCTGACCGATGATGTGCCGATCAAGCACACTGACCCCATTGATCTCCTGACCCCATTGATCTCTAATCCTGACTGCGGGCCACCATCTCGCTTATCATTTCACCAGAAAACAACGATTTAGACAGGTACTGTTGCTGCCCCTGCTTGGCAACCAAAATAAGTCCCAGGTCGGTTTCAATCAATCGCTCGATATCTGCCCACAATAAGCTTGTTTGAGTATAGGGGTTCTGAGTTTGGATGCCGCGTTCGTCAATGGTCAATTTAACTTGAGTGTTAAAGCTTCTTCCCCAGGCCTGCCTTGCCAGCCACCAGGCGCGTCGAAATCGAGTATGGAGCAGCTCAAGTAAAGCCAGGCCAATCAACATGACACCAAGCTACTTGGGTTGCTCGGTATGGCCGAGTAAACCCACGCCAGCCGCTAACAATAAGGCCGGGAATAGATAATTTGGTTTGGCGTTCTTCCCATAGGGTAAAGACTGATCAAAACACTCGGCGAGGTAATCTCTAGATAACGTAAACTGGGTGTTATAAGGCAACATGGAAACCATTTATTCTCTATTTGGTTCGTTCGGTGTAGCTCTTTCGCAAAAGGGGACGGAGGGAATAAATTTCGCGCAGCATGGCTCTTGGTGGTTTTTTAATCCCTCCGTCCCCTTTTATTCGTCCCCTTTTATTGCTCGGTAGCGTAGCGTTAAAGCGCAAAACGAGGAACGGAAAAGCCGTCAGACTGATTTTCATTGTTAGCTTGCCCCAATAAATTGGTGACAAAACGTATCGTAGTCAATCACTTTAATGCTTGGATACCTTCGTATCGCTTGCGTCACCTCTTCTGGAGAAGAGTTCTCCCAACTACCTACAATAAGCACCAGCTTTGGATTTTCAACCTCAACACCGTACTTATTTTTTGCATGTTCTGAATTCCTCGGATACTTAAAATACTCTTCGTAGTTAGCTAACTGAGCAACTCCCTCCTCAACATAGTCTATAAAACGTCTCCTTCTTCTACCGCCTTTTGTGACATTTTTCTTGGCCAATGCTGCTGTTTTTAGGTCGTATATATCAAAATACCCATCTGGACGCTTTACCAAAAAGTCAGGATTTATCGCAGCATCCTCACAAGTTCCATCATGGTCAAGCCATTCCAAGTATGGTTCATACTCAAAATGATCCGTTTTGAATGCGTTCTTAATGATTTCAGGGTGCCTATTTAGAAACTCACCAATCGTTGTCTCGTGAAGCCCAGGTAATAGATACATGCTTTGCAGTTGTCCGGCCACTACAATCTGTTCTTCAGGTTTTTCTTTGACCGTATGAACCCCCTTGACGTCTTTTTCACCCAGTGCTTTTTTGAAGAACTCGACTAATATTTTTTTTGATACTGTGTTCTTGAAAATATACGCTGCCAGTATATTTTTACATCTGAATAGTTGCTCACGCTTATTCACAAGGATGCAGTTCTCAATTGAACATGATTGAAAGTTTTCACCAAAGGAGAAGACACTGCCTTTGCCGCCAGTTCTGTTTAGCTTCGAACCATAAAGTTCTATTGAAGGGAAACGCATTTTAATCTCGTTGAAATCTGCTTCTTGAGCCAAGCACAAAAACCTAAAACCATGCTCACTTCCATCCATATGTACTAGCGGGTCTGGAGTAGAGTCATCAAATTGACTCATGTAACGATAGATTGATTTTTCTTTATGGCGTTTAACCACCAAACCGTTATATTTTTTAGTTGCACCAACCAGTTCGACCACATAGAACCCCGAGCAGTTGGTAACGAGGAGGATATTTGGGTATAAAACAAAACCACCTCCTGAATCTAAACTTCCAGCGCACTGCATTCTATATACGTAACTGAGGTACTTCTCCCATATTGCCTTCGTCTCAGTAACAAATTTTTCGAATACCATCACTCATCCTGATTTTGACGAAGCTAACGCCTGAGCTCAAGTGCGTTTGAGGCGACGCGTGCTTTTGCGGCAGCAAAAGTAGGTGGCGGGTAAAACGTCACCTGCGGCGACCTGTTAGGCCTCATTGGCACCCCGCTCGACATTGATCAACTCTCGCCCCACCTCACGTGCCTTTGCCTCGATTGCTGTTACCGCGCTAAGAACGCTTTTAAGGTGTTGAGGCTGCTTTGCCATGAACTCTTGAGTGGGAGGAACGATCTGCTGCCCTTCGGATTTCTTTTGCTGGATGTATTTCATACCCTCGACCAGCCACAATTTATAATCTGCATAGGCCTTTTGGAAATTGGCATGCACTAGGTCAAATTCCGGCAGGTACATAGTCTGAAACATACAGGCTGAAGAGAACGCCGACGGATCGAACTGCTCCTCAGAGTTGAATATTTTCACATTCATTTCTTTGTGCAGATTTTCTGCTGCTTCGGAAACCTTCTCCAGGTAGGCCTCCAGTTTTTGCCGCCTCAGAATCTCAATAGTGTGCGTTCGGTCGAATTGGTGACTAAGCTCATACCGAATTGATTCGGTTAGGGTGGTTGTCTCTCGAAGCTGAGCCTTAATACTGTCGAAGTCGGCTAAAATTGCTTGGTGTTCGGCCCGCCGCGACAAGTACGCGCTGGCAAAAGCGCCAAACGCGCCTGAAACCAAAGTGAGCGCAACGACTAACGCGTAGTAAGGCCATGACTGGCTGATCGTTTGCGTTGCAATCTCTGCAGCCAAAAGTTCAATGTCGCCCATGTGCTTTTCCTTGAGGCCTAAAGCCTGTTAATGAGGTCTCCGACCTCATAATAATTATTAGAAGGTGCCCAGCATAATATCTTAGAGTGGTGCCCATCGTTCTCTACAGGCCTTTGAAACCAAATGAGTTTTTTATTATCGGGTTTTATAGCACAGAATAAGTTGGCGGCCACTATATGCGGCCTCTACTTTCCGGCTCTCACTATTTCGTAAAGTAATCTGTCTTGGGGAGAGGGGTGTATCCAGCTTACGAGGGAGCCGCTAAGCGGCTTCCGTTTCCGACGAAATCCATACCTCCTGATCCTGCGCATCCAGCGTCAGCAGTTTGACCGGCCGCTTCCATACCAGCGCGATGTAGTGCAGCACCTTGCGTGCCCGTTCGATTTCCAGCCCGCGGCCGTCTATGCCGCTTTCATGGCGCAGTATCAGTGAGCCGTCTTTTTTCAGTTCGTCGACGACTACGCGTGGTGCGCCGAAGTTGAACTTGGGGGCGAGGATGTTTTCATGAAGTGCGTCGAGGCTGTTTTCGCTGACCTTGATTTCGCCATTGCGTTTGGCGTTAAAGGAAAACAGATTCATATCATCGGCCAGTTCCTGGCTCAGGTGATTGCGAATAAAGCCGAAGTCGTCTTCCTGTTCCATGATGCGGCGTGCGGCTTCGACGCCTTGCTCTTTGATGATCTTCTCCCACATCACATAACCCACGTGATAGGGGTTCAGCTTGAGGGCCACCTGCTGGTCGCCGGCGTAGGGGCTGACCACGTCGGAGTGGGTTTTCATGCAGTCTACATACATGGATGAGGGCAGAAAGTCGGCCTCGCGCAGCAGGCGAGAGTGCCAGTAGCTGGCCCAGCCCTCGTTCATGATCTGGCAGTTGAAGACCGGCTGGAAGTACCAGGCCTCCTTGCGCACGGCAAGAAAGATATCCCGCTCCCATTCTTCCATCTCCGGGGCGTACTGGGCGATAAACCAGAGCAGGTCTTTTTCCGGCTTGGGGGGTATTGGGGCTTGGCTGGTGCGCGGCTCCGTGGGCGGCGCTTCTTCTCCCGGCAGGCTGGCAAAGCGGCCCTGAAAGCCCTCGGCTTTGGGTTTGTTCTCCACCACAGTTCTGCGCGGAAATTCTTTGCGGTTAAAGGGCTGCTGGGTGTCGATATGGGGCTCCAGCGAGAGGGCGCAGTCGAGCACCTGTTCTACACGCTGTTCGCCGAATTCCTTGATCACTTCTTCAATGCGGTGAGCGTGCGAAGCGGCCTGTTCGACAATATGGTAGCCCACCTGATCCTGGCTGCGGGCAAAGGCAATGTTGTTGCGGGAAAAATCGGCGTGGCCGAGGACGTGGGCTACCACCAGCGTGTTTTCATGCAGGCTGTTGGTGTTCACCAGATAGGCGCGGTTGGGGTTGCCGGGAAACACCACCTCGAAAATCTTGGAATGCCCCATGCGGTGCTGAATCATCTGGTAAATCCAGCGCAGCCCGAATGACCAGTGCGGCATGCGCACCGGCAGGCCGTACACGGCGACCTCCATCATAAAGCTGGGCGGTACCAGTTCGAAATCCACCGGGAAAAACTTCAGGCCCTGCGCTTCGGCCAGCGCTTCCATACGGGGAATGGTTTCCGCCAGGCTTTCACTCATCCCGACCTTCATACATCCACCTGCTGCTGTTGGGCCTGATCGGTAAAGAAGGCTTTGATCGCCGGCCAGATATCATTGTCTTCAGACAGTGAGTAACTGCCGCAGGGGTGGCCGTCAGCGGCCAGTTGCTGCCAGAGCCGTGCGACTTCGGTGTTCAGCCTGCGGGTGCTGCTGTGCGACACCTCGGCGTAACCGGCAAAGTTCAGCAGCGGTGCCAGTCGCGCCAGACTGGCGGCGGACTGCTCGCGGTCGTTGCTGAAGTTCTCGCCGTCGGTGGCGTAGAACAGGTAGCTGTTGTACTGACTGCTGTCGAAGCGCTCCTGCAGAATACTTTCTGCCAGCTCCAGAGCGGTTGACGATTTGGTGCCGCCCTGGCCGCTCACTTGAAAGAATTCTTCCTCTTCGAATTCAAAGGCCTCAACGCTGTGGGCGATAAACACGGTGTCGATATGGCTGAACTGACGACGAATGCCCTGCAGCGCCCAGAAGAAAAAGCTCTTGGCGAGGTTGCGGCAGTGCTCGTCCATGCTCGATGACACATCCAGCAGGAAAATAACCACGGCATTGGTGGTGGGCTGGCGTTTGCGCGCCAGTTGCCGGAAGCGCAGGTCGTCGTTGCTGATCGGCACCGGCGTATCGGGTAGGGCGGTGCGCCGTTTGATGGCTTCTTTCATAGTACGGCGGCGATCGAGCCGCGAACGGGCGCCGCGTTTGTCCCAGCCTTCGCGCACGTATTCGTCAACATCGACGTTACTGCCTTCCTTGGGTTGCAGGTTGGGCAGTTTCAGTTCTTCCCAGAGCCAGTCAAGAATTTCATCGGTTTTGAATTCGAGTACAAATTCGAACTGGCCTTCGCCGTCGCCACCGCCGGGGTCTTTGCCGCCGGGCTGGCCGGGTTGTGCCTCGCGCAGGGTGTCACCTTCTTTGGCCTTGCCCTGACCGGCGCCGCTTTGCTCGTCGCTGTTGCGCAGGGTAAAGCGGTAGTGCTCCAGAAATTTGACCGGCACCTGCACGGTGCGGTTTTCCGGTCGCGACAGCACGTCGGATTTCGCGATCATCTCGGGCAGATGTTCGCGCACCGCGTCGCGCACTTTCTCATTGTGGCGAAGCCAGTCGCGGGTGCCCCGCGAAAACAGATCGTACCAGTGTCTGTGGCTGTTTCCCTGACCACCATCCTGCAGAAACATGCCTCCTCCCAGCCCGGACTGCGGGCTTTTACGGTGCGGCCGGCGGGCCGCACGCTGCGCTCGCTATTCTTGCGAGAGCAGGGTTGTTACATAATTCAATGCTTCACGGGCGCTGTGTTTGTCGTAGCCGTAATCCTGAATCAGGCGTTCTTCCACCGCGGCAATCTTGTCCTGTGTCTCGTCGTCCGGTCGTGAAATGGAGCTGACCAGTCGCAGCACATCGCGGCGCTCCTCGAACAGGTATTTCTCCATGGCCTCTTTCAGGCGGGCATGGGAGTCGAGGGTAAACTTCTCGCCGTTTTTGTAGGCCACCATGGCCTTGCGCACCACTTCCTGACGGAAGGTCTGTTTGCCCGCATCGGACACGTTGATCTTTTCTTCCACCGCGCGCAGAAAACGTTCGTCCGGGTCGCGGGTTTCGTTGGTGATCGGGTCTTTCACTTCGCGCTTGTCGAGGGCGGCTTCCACTTCGTCCAGGTATTTCTCCAGCAGGTTTTCGCTCTCTTCTTCAAACGACACAAACAGCGCTTTGTGAACGTCTTCTTTCACCCAGTGGTTGTAGAAGTCTTTGCGGGCGGTGACCAGAAAATCCACCCACTCGCGCTTCTGTTTGGCGTCCATGCGCGCGTCGTTCTCAATCGACTCTTTCAGGGTAACCAGCACTTCCATGCTGGTGAGGCTTTTCGCCTCAGAGCGCGAGATGGCATTGGACAGCGCGTTGACGACAAAGCGCGGCGATACGCCGGCCAGGCCTTCGTCGGGGTATTCGTTGCGAATCTTGTCCACTTCATTGCGAGAGAACCCCTGAACGTCTTCGCCGGCGTACAGTTTTACTTTTTTCGACAAATCCAGATCGTCACGCTCGGAGGGTTTCAGTCGCGAGAGTACGGCAAACAAGGCAGCTAACCGCAGGGCGTGCGGATCGAGGTGAACATCGCGGAAGGTTGGCGCCTGGGCAATCAGCTTGCGATAGATTTTCGCCTCGTCTCGGTAGTTCATGGTGTAGGGCACCTGCACAATGACCATGCGGTCGAGCAGGGCTTCGTTTTCTTTTTCCTGCAGGAATTTTTTGAACTCCGCCAGGTTGGTGTGGGCGACGATGGTTTCGTCCACGTGAATCAGCGGAAAGCGCGAGACTTTTACGTTCTTTTCCTGAGTGAGCGTAAGCAGCAGATACAGGAACTCGCGTTTAACCTTGAGAATCTCGATCATTTCCAGCAGGCCGCGGCTGGCGGAATACACCGCGCCGGACCAGGACCAGGCCTGCGGGTCGCCCTCGTCACCAAACTCAGACACCTTGGCCAGATCTACCGAGCCAATCAAATCGGCAATGTCGGCGGTGGTCGGGTCGTGGGGGGCATAGGTGCCGACGCCCACGCGTTTGGCTTCTGACAGGAAGATGCGCTCCACCGGGTACTGCATGAAGTCGCCTTCGTAGTCTTTTTCCAGAATGGCCTGACAGTAGGGCGACAGCTCGCCCTGAATATCGACGCCGTAGGTTTCGCGAAATTCGGCGCGCAGGGTGTGCGGCACCAGCGACAGCGGGTTTTCGTGAAGAGGGGAACCTTTCAGTCCGTAAAGCGCGCCGTCGTCGGTGTGGCTGTACTCTTCCATGCCGCGCTTCATCAAAATCACCAGACTGGATTTACCGCCGGAAGGCGGACCCAGCAACAGCAGCAGGCGACGTCCGACTTCGGAGCCGGCGGCGGCCGCCTTGAAGTAGTCGACAATGCGACGCAATGCCGGATCGATGCCGTAAAGTTCGTGGGAAAAAAGTTTCAGCGATTGGTTGTCAGTGCTTTCGTGGAGGGCGTCTTCGCGTGCCTGCATCCAACGGAGCATGTCCCAGGTGTACTGGTGGCTGTTGCGGGTTGCCAATGCGGGGTTTGGCTGGACGATCTGCTCGAGATACTCGGCAAAGGTGCCTTCCCACTGCCGTGTGCGGTGTTGATGGGTAAAAGATTGCAGGGACTGAACAAACGCATCGTGCCCATTGCTGCTAGCCATGAGAACCTCCATGCCAACGCCGGTGTGAGAGCGAACACGGAGCGGCGGCGTTCTGACTGTTGTGGCTCTTGAAAGCTTAGAGCGAAGAAACCCTTCAGGGTTTCATAAAAACGTCGCTGTTTTCCGCATCCTTTCTTTGTTCTAGCACAGTTTATGTGTACGTGGGATAGGTAAATTCCGATTTTGATGTTTTTTCGGAAGATGTGAATAAAGCGCTTCACAGCGAGAATGAATGCGAACATAATGATTCTCTGCTCGCATTTTCCGGCGCGTCTTTTTACGCACTTTGTTGCGGTATTTCCCTTTCGTTATTTTTTACAGATTCTTTGTTTAAGCCTGCTTTTTCGTCGAGCTTTTCCAGCGCGCCGTCGCGGGTAAGCTGATAACTATCAAGATCTTTTGCCAATACGATGTTGCCGCTGTAATGCTGCGCTGCTTCCGTGCGCAATTCATCCACGTGGCGTTTGCCGGGGCTCGGCAGCTCGCGGTAGCGCTGGCTGAAGTGAGTCAGCGCCAGATGGGGCAGTTTGGCACTGGCGGCGGTTTTGGCCAGCATGGCCGCCGTGCTGTGCATGTACTGGGGGCCGACCTGCGCGAGAATATCCTCGGTGAAGGTGGCCTCATGTACCAGAAGGTCAGTGTTTTTCAGAGCTGATAGCAGCAGATCAGGTTGATCGTTGTCACCGCCCACCATAACGGTGCGCGCTTTCCAGCTGGCTTCGCAAACCTGTTCCGGGTGGATGCTTTGTCCGTCATCCAGCGTCACGCTATGGCCGTGTTGCAGCTCGCCCCACAGGGGGCCGCGCGGCACTTGCAGTGCGCTCAGTTTTTCCTGATTCAGTGTGTGCGGCGGTTTTTCTTCAAACCGATAGGCAAAGCTCGGTACCCGGTGTGACAGGGCGTGGGCACTGACCCGAAGATGTTCATCCTCGTAAACCGCTGATTGTTGATCTGAGCGAACAAAGTGCAGGGGGTAGCGCAGGGTGTGCAGGTCAGTGTGCAGGCGTACCGCTTCGACAAATTGTTGAATGCCGTCGGGGGCGCAGATGGTCAGGGGCTGGGTGCGCCCGCTCATGTTGGCGCTGGCAATAATACCGGGCAGGCCGTAGCAGTGATCGCCGTGCACATGGCTGATGAAAACGGCGCGCAGGCGCGCCAGGCTATGCCGGCTCTGCAGCAAACGGTGCTGGGTGCCCTCGCCGCAGTCGACCAGATACCAGTCTCGCTGATCGTCGATGGAGAGCGCGAAGCCGCTGACATTGCGTTGCCGGGTGGGTACGCCGGCGGAAGTGCCCAGGAATGTAAATCTCATGCTGCCAGTATACCGCTTAACGTAACGGGGCGAGCAGCTTGCGGGTGCGTTGCGAGGGCGCCAACGACAGCACCGCGACAATGCTGTCGATAAGATTGCTGGCCATAAACTCGGTGTCTGTCGACAGGGCCTGATAGGCTTCTGTGTGGCGCACGCGGGCGTGATCGGACACGCCGTGGTAGGCGAGCAGGTTCATGTGCAGGATGCGCTGTTCAACCACGGCTTGGGGCAGATGGCCCAGCTGTTTGGCGGTAAATTCGGCGATCTTGCTTTCGCGTACCAGTTGCAGGTGGTGTTTCTCCGGCGTCTGGTAGCCCAGCGTGTTGGCGGTGATCAACTCGGCGCTGATGTGGATATAGGCCTCACCCCCATCCGGGTCGTCCAGTTTTTCTATCAAAGGTTGCACCATGGCGGTGGCGACGATGATCTCGGTGGGCTCGTCCCGCGCGGCGAGTTCGTCGATGATGGCGGCGCGGCGCTCGGCGACACCGGCCGAGTGCTTGTCGAAAATGGCCTGCAGCAGCCCGTTCTTGCCGCCAAAGTGGTATTGAATGGCATTGCGGTTGCTCTGGCGTGCGGCGCGTGTGATGGTGTTGAGTGATACGCCCTCAACGCCGTGACGGGCGAACAGGGTTTCGGCCGCGCGCACGATGGCCTGTTGGGTGCGTAAGCTGCGATTGTCGGGTGAGTTTATGGTCAAAGG
>PAKT01000074.1 GCA_002710725.1 Spongiibacteraceae bacterium | reverse complement strand
TAGGACTGCTGCGACAGGTGGCGAATCTGGGTGATAAAGCTCAACCACTGTTGAGCCGGTTCCGACAGAGCCTCCTGTTGCGTCTGGGTGCTTGCAGCCGCGTCGGTTTCCTGGCTGAGACCCTGTAGGGGCGTTAGCGAAAAACTCAGGGCCGCGATCGCTGCAGTCAAGCGGCGCTTGCGCGGAAGCGTGCGTTTACAGTTTCTGGTTTTGTGCAGGTTCATAGTGTTCCGGTTCATCATGTTCACGGCTTGATCCCCACTCTGTGGTCGCCTCCGAGGCGATGGGTTGTACAAATGGTTCACCGGACACATGGCAAGAGCTGTGCCACTCGCAAAAACATTTTTAAAAACAGCGGCTTGAATTCTCAGTAAGGGCAGTTTTGAAAAAGACCTGTGGTTTTACATCTCAAGTTGTCGCGAGAAAGCAACAGGGCCTTGGGGGGTGGCTTCTAAGGAATTGATATAAAAAGACTATTCGCTGTTGCCTTGATGCGACAGCGGGGTGTGGGCCCGCGACTGCGGAGCGCTAAAGGCCGCCTTAGTCAGGCAGTAATGTGTAAATAACAGCCTGAAACTGTGCCCGGTTTTTGCATTGCAGACCTTGCAATAGGTATCGGGATAGCGGTGTCGAGGGAGACTTACGCAGTCGGAGGAGTTGGATGAATGAGCAGTACGACGCGAGGTGATTCAAATTCGGAGCATAGTTGTGCTCTACAAATGCAAGTACCTGTCAGTCAGTTGCGCCAGGCGCTGGTCAGTGAGGCGGATGCGATGCGGCAGTTGCTGGCAGTCGTCGATGAACAGTGTGAAGCGCTGCAATCTGTGAAGCGCAAGCCGCACCGGGAAACCCGGCGTCGCAAGCTTGTTACTGCGCTAAACCATGTTGGGGGGGAAGAGCTCCAGCAAGCTCGTCTGGCGCTGAGTCAGGCCGCGGACCGGCTGTATCAGATCGCCGCGGAAGTGGATAAGCACAACGCCGAGATTAACGCCTTGCCCCTGATCCGGGGCCTGTTCAAGCGCCGCGCAATGCTGCGGCGGGCTAAAAAGCTGGAGAAGTCGCGCCGCGCCGCGATGATAGAGTGCGAGCAGGCCCGGGAGCGTGCCGACCAGCTGTTCCGATCGCTGGCCACGCCGGACAATATTTCAGAAGTGATTCGC
The DNA here is from genome assembly GCA_002710725.1 of Spongiibacteraceae bacterium. Taxonomy (GTDB): domain Bacteria; phylum Pseudomonadota; class Gammaproteobacteria; order Pseudomonadales; family Spongiibacteraceae; genus Litorivivens. The sequence continues at coordinate 16,667 of PAKT01000074.1, read as the reverse complement.
ATATCCCGTGAGATGCGACAGCGCGTGCGCAGCGCCACGAATACGCGAAAGCACCTGAGTATCAAGCGGCGGCTGTTGCTCGACAATCTCAACCTGTGCGAAGAGATCGACAGCCTGCTGCGGATGTTGAATGCCGATGAAAAAATTGCCGTTCACGAAACTGATATGCAGGCATTGATACGCGACGATGATTTTAAGTCGTCGTTAAGAGACAGAGTCAACAACGACCTTGGCGAAAGCCCCTAGCCCGCTTCGCTCAATTCGAACTGCATCACGTTGTTGCTGAGCACTGTTCGAGGTACAGGGCTTCTCTCCCACTTCAAATTTGCCGTGTTTGTGAAATATCTACGCCCGGGCGCGATTTAGCCAGCACTGGCATAGCCATTGCACTTGTCCTTTCCAGACATCAACGCAATCGGCAGGTGTTTCCATTGAACAGCTGTCGGCAAAACCTGGAGAGAGAGTATGTGTGGACTTGTTGCAGCAATCGCAAAACACGATGTGGTTCCGTCACTGTTGGAAGGGCTGCGAAGACTGGAGTATCGCGGCTATGACTCAGCCGGTGTGGCTGCGATCAATGGCGTCGGCCTGAAGAGTGCAAGGTCGCTGGGCAATGTGGAAGCGCTGTCAGGTCGTCTTGGCGAGCAGCGTCTGTCGGGTACTATCGGTATCGGCCATACCCGCTGGGCAACCCACGGCGAGCCTTCAGAAATCAATGCCCACCCGCATTTGTCGAGAGATGAAATTGCCGTGGTTCACAACGGCATTATCGAAAATCACGACGCTCTGCGCAAAGAGCTGATCGAAGCTGGATACTCCTTTGAGTCGCAAACGGACACAGAAGTTGTCGCCCATTTGATTCACCACTATAGCCTGACCGAACCCTCACTTCAGAAAGCTGTGCTCAAAGCGACCCGGCGACTGGAAGGAACGTATGCGCTGGCGGTGATCTGCGCCCACAATGATCGGGAGCTTGTTGCGGCCCGTCGCGGCAGCCCCTTGCTGGTGGGCGTCGCCGAAGGCGAGGCGTATATCGCGTCCGACGTGACGGCGCTGCTGCCAATCACTCGCCATTACATTGCGCTGGAAGACGGCGATGTTGCCGAGGTGAGTGCGCAGTCGGTGAATATTGTCGATGAGAACGGTGCGGTAGTGGTTCGGGAGTTGAGCCAATCCCAGCAGAGCCGTGTCGATACCACCAAGGGTGTGTACGACCACTTCATGCAGAAGGAAATTTTCGAACAGGACACGGTGCTGGAGCGCACCCTGCTGCCGGCGCTGAAGAATGGCATGGTCAACGAAGACGCCCTGGGGGACGACGCTGCCAAACTGCTGCAGGATATTGAGCACGTACATATTGTAGCCTGCGGTACCAGCTATCACGCTGGCATGGTGGCAAGCTATACCCTTGAGTCGCTGTGCGGTGTTTCCTGTAAAGTCGAGCTGGCCAGCGAATACCGCTACCGCCGGGTTGTGGTAAAACCCAACACATTGTTTGTAACACTGTCGCAATCCGGTGAAACCGCCGACACACTGGCAGCGCTGCGCTTTGCCAAGCGCCAGCCCTATCAGGCAACGCTCGCGATCTGCAATGTACCGGAAAGCTCGCTGGTGCGCGAATCACAGCTGGTGTTCCTTACCCAGGCGGGGCCGGAAATTGGTGTCGCTTCAACCAAAGCTTTTACCACCCAGCTGATGAATATGTCGCTGCTGGCGGTACTGTTGGCGCGGTATCAGGGGCTGGGGCGCCAGCGTGAACTGGCGCTGATCGATGTACTGCGCCGCGCGCCGGATCAGGTGCGGCGGGTCTATAAGCTCGACGCACAGATTGCTGAGCTGGCCGAGCAGATTGCCGAGCGCAATTACGCCCTGTTTCTCGGTCGGGGCCAGATGTATCCGATTGCAATGGAAGGTGCGCTCAAGCTGAAAGAGATCACCTACATGAGCGCCGAAGCCTACGCCGCCGGTGAATTGAAGCACGGCCCGCTGGCCCTGGTTGATACGCAAGTACCGGTCGTAGCGCTGGCTCCCTATAACCCCCTGCTCGCAAAAATGAACTCCAACCTGGCCGAAGTTCGCGCCCGCGGTGGCCAGTTGATCGTAGTCGCTGACGAAGGTGTCGGCTACAAAGGCAGCGGCAGTGAACGGGTTCTCACTGTACCCAAATCCGGCGGTTTGATTGCGCCCATCGTTTACACCCTGCCATTGCAGTTGCTGGCCTACCACGCCGCTCTCTACCGCGGAACCAATGTGGACCAGCCGCGTAATCTGGCGAAGTCTGTCACGGTAGAGTGAGAAAAAACAATGAGCTGTTTACAGGAAAGAAGTCGCCGGTCAGGCAAGGTCGGGCGATACGCCTGCCTTTGCCTGCTGGCTGTACTGGCTAGTCACGCAGTGGCCTCAGAGTCGTCAGTGGTTCCGAATGCGCATGCAGCCTGGGTGTATGACGTAACTAACCGTCCTGGTGAGCCGCGTCGCTACGATCCAGGTTATTTCGCCACTGGGCTCAACAGCTATAACCGCGGGGCAGAAAAAGGCCACAAGATCAGACTGATCTACACCTATGCGGGCAGTCTGGAGATGTACTGCCCGGGGCGAAAGGCGGATCAGTGCCGGTTGGAGGATCTGGTTGCGGTATACCCGCTGAATGCGGACAAGCGCCTGCATGGCGCCGATGGTGAAGCCACTGTGCGCGCCTATGCCGCAAAAATTGACGGCGCGCTGGCCGGTGGCCGCGTGCTGGTTGTGCCGGTCATTGATGGCGCCATTAGCGGTGATTACGAAGGCAGTATGAAGGGCTTCAATGAGCTGCCGCGCGAGCTTGCCCGAGCCTTTGCCGACAAGGTGTCGCGCAAGGTTTGCTCTGACCCGAACGTGGCAGGCGTACAGTTTGATATAGAGCCCTTCAACGTTAGCGAGCAAAACGGCCAGTTCCATTTCTACCAGCGCATTGCCGAGAATTTTGCCGGTACGGTACCAGCAGCCCTCCGCGAGGGCGCGGTGAATTGCAAAACCGATGACTTCCCGCAGGGGCGCTTCTTCTCGGTATTTGCTTCATCCAACCAAATGAATCCGGCGGGGCCGGCGGCAAAGAATATTAGTGAAATACTTACGAAATTTAACAACGGTTATCTGATTGCGCCGCTCTATGACCTCGGGTCCGGCCCGCCCGGTCACGCCCTCTCTGTGACGGAATACCAAAATCGGGCCGAACGTCACGCGAAACAAATGGCAAAATGGTCTGCCCAATCAGGCGTCAAGTTTCAGCTCGGTGTGCCCGCTTCGGCGACGGTGCACGAGCATGCCTACTGCCGCGGTGGGGGGTGTAGCAGGGCGCCCGGCGCCGCTGCTGAGGTCCCGACCCAGGATGCCTACCTGCGTGCAGCGCTGGATGCGATCGATAGCAGTGGTGCCAGACGGAGTCCGCATTTTCGCGGGGTCTCTGTTTGGGGCTGGACGAGAGGGGTAACCGTTCACGGTCTTCAGTTTGAACCTCAGGTGCCGCCCTGGAACGCACTCAGTCTGCTGGGCAAACGCCTCTAGGTAGCTCTCGCTGTTGGCGGTGGCAAAAAGTTGAAACCCATAAACGAGGACAGGGGTGCTGTAACCAGTGCTCTGAGACATGGATAGCACATTGCCACACTATGCCAAGGATACAGCCGGGCCCAAGAAAGCCAGCGGCCTGGCGCGGTTTTATCCGCGCAAGGTCATGCACTGGATGGCTCTGGGTATTGCGTTGGTGGTTTTGCCGCTGTTGTTGGCTGTCGGCAGCGCCGCCCATTATGTGCGTCAGCTGGCGGTCGACAGCCAGAGTGCAGTTCTGGACGGAACCCAGTCGGTACGCCTAAGTCGCATGCTTGGTGACTACCTGCTCGGTATGGAACGAAATGCCCGTGTCTATCAGGTCATCGGTGATACCAAGCTGCTTGAAACCTATCAGGATTTACACAAGGAGTTTGAAAACTCGGCCAGTGAACTGCTGGTGATCGAAAGCGAGCGCGCCGTGCTGGAAAAAATCACGCAACTGCTGGCGCTAGGCGCGGGGTTAAATGAGGTTCTGGTGCAGGAGCCGCCCAACAGTACGCTGGCGATAAACTCCCTGCAGCGCTTTGCTGAGATGCGCGAGATAATCCGTTGGCTGGTCGATCGCAATAGCGAAGTTATTCGCGATCGCATACAGAAACTTCATAACTACGCGACCGAGGCGCAACAGATCCTGTTGTGGGAGGCCTTTATGGTGCTGCCGTTGGCCACTGGTTTGGGCTTGCTGATTATGTACCGCGTCAGCCGTCCCATGAAGAAACTGGATAGAAGCATCCGGCGGTTGGGCAGTGGCGATGTGGACGAAGTCATTCAGGTTGATGGGCCGGAAGATATCCAGGCACTCGGCTTTCGCCTCGAGTGGCTGCGCCAGAGATTGAGCGAGCTGGCGGATCAGAAGCGGCTGTTTCTGCAACATATATCCCACGAGCTGAAGACACCCCTGGCCAGTATTCGAGAGGGCACCAGCCTGCTAAGCGGCGATGTTGTGGGTCAGCTTAATCAGCAGCAGAAAGAGATCGTGGATATTCTCGACAGCAGCAGTCTTCAGTTGCAGCGCCGTATCGAAGATCTGCTGGCCTTCAGTGTCAACGACGAACCTCGCTCTAAACTGGATGTCGAGTGGCTGTCGGCCGAGGAACAGGTGCGCTCGGTAATCGACTCTCACCAGCTGGCGGTCCGGGCGAAGGCGCTGACCATTGATACCCGATTCAGCGAACCACGGGTTAGAGCAGACGCTGAAAAGCTCACGGCGATTATCGATAATCTGGTGTCAAATGCCGTGAAGTACTCACCCGAAGGCGGACGTTTAAGTATCAAACAAACGGTTTTGAACGGCCGCTGGCAGCTCGATGTGATCGACCAGGGCCCTGGGATACATCCCAGTGAAGCAGAGCAGGTCTTTCAGCCCTTTTACCAAGGCGCTACGCCTTATAGCGGACACCTGAAAGGTACCGGTCTCGGTCTGGCGATTGCCAGGCTTTATGCACGTTTACATCAAGGGGATTTAATCGTTTTACCCAACAGTCATGGCGCCCACTTGCAGTTGAGCCTGCCGATGGCATACAAACCCAAGAATGGAGCCGATACATGTACATTGGAACGTACCTCAGAATCCTGACGCTAGGCCTGCTGTTGTCAGGCTGCGCTACACAGAGTACTACCCACTCTGACGCGATGGTAAAGCCACCGGAAAGTCTGGTGGAACTAATGGATTACAACGCACGTGTCGCCGCATTGGATAGCGCGAATTATCTGCGCGAGTTAAACGCTGCGCGCGCCGATTTTGGTCGCAGCGGCAGCACAAAATCGCGCATGCGACTGGCGATTCTTTTGATGAACGGGAGTGGTGGCGACGCGCTGAATCGCTTTCGCGAATCTGAAGACTTGTTGAAAAGCTATGTTGATAATCAAGGTTTTGCATTTTTTGACAGAGATTACGGCGCCTTTGCACGTATGTTGCTTACCATTAATCAGGAATGGCAGCGTATGCAGAACAAATTGATCACTGCGCGTGTCGAATCGGAGAAGGCACACAAAAAGCTCGAAGAACTGAAGTCGATTGAAATGCAGTTGAACCACCCTGGCAATGGCTACCACTGAATTCACCTGAGTAATAAAAGGTTCCTATGAGTAAACGCGTACTTCTGATAGATGACGACAAAGACCTGCTTAAGCTGGTCTCCATGCGCCTGACCTCTGATGGCTTTGAGGTGGCCAGTGCCGATGGCGGCCGCAAAGGCCTCGCGTTGCTGGACAGTTTTCAGCCGCAAGTCGTGGTTACCGATCTGCGGATGGACGATATTGATGGTATGGCGGTATTCGAGTACGTCAAAGCCAATCGACCCAGTCTGCCCGTCATTATGCTGACGGCCCACGGTTCGATTCCCCACGCGCTGGAAGCGACCCGACGCGGTGCCTATGCTTACCTGACCAAGCCCTTTGACAGTGCCGAACTGATCAGCGAAATCAACAGTGCATTGCAGGCCTATGGCGATCCCGGTGATGAAAGTTCCGATGGCTTTTGTGCGCGCATTGTTACCCGTAGCCCGATGATGAAAGAAGTTTTGTCACAGTCGAGAATGGTCGCGCAGAGTGACGCCAGTGTCTTGATTCAGAGCGAAAGCGGTACCGGTAAAGAATTGCTGGCGCGCTCGATTCACGACGCAAGTGAACGCGCCGGCAAGCCCTTTATGGCCATCAACTGCAGCGCTGTACCGGAATCACTTCTGGAATCTGAATTGTTTGGTCACAGTAAAGGGGCCTTTACCGGGGCGACCAAAAGCCACGATGGCCTTTTTCAGGCCGCCTTTGGCGGCACACTGTTTCTCGATGAGGTGGGCGATATGCCGATGGGCTTCCAGGCAAAGTTGCTGCGGGTATTGCAGGAGCGGGAAGTGCGGCCAGTGGGGTCGACCACATCGGTGCCGATCGATGTCAGGATTATTTCCGCAACTCATTTCGACCTTGAAAAAGAAGTGCAAGAGCAGCGATTCCGCAAGGATCTTTACTATCGGCTGAATGTTGTGCAACTGTCATTGCCACCGCTGCGGGAACGCCGGGATGACATCCCGCTGCTGGCCAATCATTTTCTGAGAACGCTGGCGGAAAGCAAAGGACAGGCACAGAAACGCTTTTCAGCGGAAGCGCTGGAAATACTCGTCTCAGCGGCGTGGCCCGGGAATGTTCGGCAACTGCAGAATATTGTTGAACAGACCACAGTGCTGTCGAGCACGCAGGTTATTCCGTCGCAACTGGTACAGAACGCGCTGAAGATGGACTCCGGCGAGATTCCTTCCTTTGCGGAAGCGCGCGACAACTTTGAGCGCGAGTATCTGGCGGAGTTGCTGAATATTACCCAGGGCAATGTGTCCAAGGCGTCTAATCTCGCAAAACGTAATCGCACGGAGTTTTATCGTCTGTTACACCGACATCATCTTGACCCGAGCGAATATCGCGGTCGCCGACAGGCTCAATAGCCTTGCGACCGATTGCTGTAGCCATATCGGCTCACGGCTATGGCCACCTCGGCCAGTGTGTGCCTGTGGTGCGGGCGCTGCAAAGGCGGTTTCCAGCTCGTCGTGTTGTCGTGCTCAGTGAGATACCGCCGGCGGTACTGCGAGATTTTCTGGATGAATCCGTAGAGTTGGTCCCAGCGCCGGCCCATGTCAGCATTCTGATGAAAGATGCTCTGAGGGTGGATCTGGAAGCGACCAGTCAGGCCTTTTTGGACTGGCAAAACCGTTACGATGAAAAGGTCGCGGCGTTTGCCTCCGTCCTGCGATCGATTGAGCCAGCGCTGCTGTTGAGTAATGTTGACCACACGCCACTGAGCGCGGCCCGTAGCTTGGGTATACCGGCATTCGCCATGTGCTCGCTGAACTGGGCGGATATCCTCGAATCGCTATTCTTCGACGATGCGAACGAAAACCTCGGGGCCGATGCGGAAGCATTAACGAAAGTTTGTCATAATATTCGCGCGGTTTATAACAGTGCGGAGGCTTTTTTGCGGGTAAGCCCCGGTATGGGCATGCAAAGCCTGACTAACCTGCATCGGGTCGATGTATTGGCACGGGAAGGTGAACGCTACGACCTGCATAAAAAATTAGGTGTGCCGGAACACCACCGATTGGTCTTACTGTCGCTTGGCGGTATTGCTCAGCACCTGCCTCTCGATCGCTGGACACTGCCAGACGATACGCATTGGATTGTCCCGGATAATGCCTGTGTGCCGGCAGACCGCTCTCGCATGACGCCCTTTAATGAACTGAACATGAAATTCATCGATGTAATGACGTCGGTCGATATTCTGTTGACCAAGCCAGGCTACGGCAGTTTTTGTGAAGCGTGGCGCAACCAGACATCGGTACTGTATGTGCGACGGCCAAGATGGGCAGAGGAGGCGGCACTGGTTGACTGGATTCAGCGACACGCGCCGGCACAGGAAGTCTCCCTTGAAGCATTTGAGAATGGCAATATTAACGATGCAATGATGGCATTATTGCAGCGTCCCGCAACATTCTCGTCGCTAGCCTGCGGGGAAAGCGAAGTTTTAAATCATCTTGCGCCCTATCTGGTATAAATTTCTTATTATTGCGGTGTTTTTTTATTCTTTAAATCGCCGCGTTGTTGCACTTCAATCGCACCGTCGCTGATTTGTTGCATCCCTTGTTTCCCGCTTTTCAATAACTTAGCAGATTGCGCTTCAGCTTTGTCGCAATTCGGCAACGATTGATAGCGATGTAGTTTCCGTAAAACGGTTAAAAACCCTTTATATAAAGCTTTTATGTGATTGGCACGCATGTTGCTCAGCTCCTGCTACTCATCTTTCGAGTGAACAAATGGCAGTAACGGGTTGGCTATTACGCCCGCTTCTGCAAACAACGAAACAGAGCTGGGAGGCGCATATGTCGCAGCCAAAAAATTCACCCATCCTGGTGTTGGGGGCAGATGGTTACCTTGGCTGGCCGTTAAGTTTGAGATTGGCCAGAGAAAATCCGGAACGTCAGATCGTCATGGTCGATAACTTCTTGCGGCGACGACTGGTAAGAGAAGTGGGTGGCGCCAGCATTCTGCCCATTCTGGAAATGAAGCAGCGCTTGTGGGCCGCCAAACGCGTACATGGTATCGACAACATGGAGTTCATCCATATGGATGTGAACTCCGACGCACTGGACCTGTTGCTGGAAGAGCGGCGTCCGGCGGCGATCTACCATCTTGCGCAGCAGTGCTCCGCACCCTATTCGATGAAAGGTGCGGAAGAGGCACTGCTTACCCTGCGGAACAATGAAGAGGGCAACATGCGTTTATTGTGGGCCGTTCGCGAATATGTGCCCGAATGCCATGTGATAAAGCTCGGCACCTTTGGTGAGTACGCCAAGGGCGGTATTGATATTGCCGAGGGTTACTTCAAACCGATGTATCGCGGCCGCGCTGCCACGACGGCAATTCCTTACCCCCGGCGGGCCGACGATTTTTATCACGCGTCAAAAATCAACGACACCAACTACATCGCTATTGCGTGCCAGCACTGGGGATTGCGGGTAACCGACATCATGCAATCCACGGTGTTTGGTACCTGGACAGAGGACATTGACGGGCATCCGGAGCTGTTCACCCGGGTCGACTACGACGAATACTTCGGCACCGTAGCCAATCGTTTTATAGCCCAGGCTCTGTGCGGCGAACCGCTGTCGGTCTACGGCACCGGTAACCAGCGTACCGGACTGATGGCTTTGAACGACGCGATCACCTCACTGGCTGGGCTGTGGCAGGACAAGCCAGGGAAGGCCGAGCATCGCGTGATCAACCACGTTACCGAGAAAAGTTTTTCGGTCAATGAGCTGGCTGACAGCATTGTCGGCAGCGCGCGCCAGGAAGGCCTTAAAGTGAAAGTACAGCGCGGCCGCTACGATCCCCGGGCAGAACAGGTGGACGCCAAAATGGCCTTCGAAATTGAAAGCGCCTATGTGGACAGTCATCTGAAGCAGACGCGGATGCGTGATGTGGTACATAAGGCCTTTGTCATGCTGAGTCAGTACCGCGAGCGAATTTCACGAGAGCTTTTTGCGCCGAAAACTGACTGGCATGGAAATTCCAGTGTGCGGACCAAATCGCCTGATAAAAACGTGGTCGTACCCATGCGGCAGCAGGATGTACGCCGCAAACGTGCGCCCGTGCTGCAGTCAGAAGCGGATTGGGAGGTCTTTCGTCGAGAATGCTTCCCCTATGACAATCTGAATCTGAATCCCGGCACGCTGGGCTCGCCGTCGGAGTCAGTACTGCAGGCGGTGCGCAAGGCCCAATCCCGGGAGCTTCTGTCGCAGCCGCTGGATCAGTATCGACGGGGGCGTGAAGTATATGAAGAAGCCCGCGCCGAAGCTTCCAGCCTGTGGCCCAGCGACCAACATGAATTGCAGCTGGTAGGCAGCGCATCGCAAACGTCCAACCTGTTGGCGCTGGCCTTTGCCCGCATCGGTGGACAGATGAGTCGGCCGCTGCGGGTGCTGACCACCATGAACGAGCATGTGGGTGGCATCGGCGCCTTTGAGCGCATGCCGGAATTTCGCATCTGCTACCTGTCAGAAAAGGAGATTCGAGACCCTAAGGCCTTCACTGCGCTGGTCGCCGGTTTCAAGCCGGATATTGCCCTGTTTTCTCATGTCACTTATGACACGGGACAAGCTCTGCCGGTTGCCGACTGGATGAAAGAAGTTCGCGCACTGCGCCCTGGCGCCACCACACTGCTGGATGTATCGCAATCGCTGGGTGTAATTGCGCCAGTTTTCGATTGCGCGGACGTGGTATTTGGCAGCTGCCATAAATGGTTGTTCGGTCCACGCGGCACCGGTGTGATGTGGACCGACGAGCGCTTTCGCCGCCGGGTCGGTGCCCTGAACTGGTCTGGTGAACCGCTGGCGAAAGGTGGCAAGGATTTTGGTTTTTCGCCCTCGGGCGGCCTGGATTTTTCGCTTTACGCGGGACTGCTCGCCTGCTTCCGGCTGTATCGCCAGCTGGGTGCAGAAAAGCTGCGCGAGCGCAGTGCTGAGCTTGCGCTTTACTTCCGGGTGCGGCTAACCAATCTGCTGAAGGGCCACGGTATTCGTTTTCGTGTGCTGGAGCCTTATCAGGGCAGCCCTGGCGCGAACGGCATGTTCTCCATTGCCTTTGGCAATTTCGACCCCTATCCGCTGTACGATGCAATGAATGCCCAAAAGGTGCACTGCAAATGTATCAAGGACAGAGGTCGCGACGGGCGTGAGCGACAGTTGCTGCGCTTTGGCATTCCTTTCTATGAAACGCAGGACAGGTTGCACAAAGGGCTGTCGGTGATAGAGGACTGTTTGCGCGAGCAGCTGGCAAACAGTGCGGATCACTCGCTGCGCTATCTTCTGAACAGCGGTGCGGCCCCATCGCCTAGACCAGGTGTGCTGGCTAGCTCAGCTCGGCCAGTATAAAAGCGCGCGTACGAATGCGCCCGCTGAGCCGGGCGCCCACATCGAGGAGGCGCATTTGCCAGCCGTATTTCAAAACCAGCTGGCGATGGGCCTCTCTGGCTTGTTCGGCGTCGGCCAGGGTTGCAGTTGCGGGAACGAAATCGCCCAGGGGTTTGCCGCTGACGGTGCAGGGAGCGAGACGGATTTCGGAGAAGTTGCGCAAGCGTTTGACTTTGCCTGCGTCACCCGCAGAGAACATGTAAACCTGCTTGCCCTGTTTGGCAAACCAGACGGGGGTATCGACAAAGCTGCCGTCTTTTTTGCGCGTACTGAGCAGTGCGTAGCGGTATTTGTCCAGGTCGCTCATGCTGATCTCCCGATAATTCGGGCACGAGCGTAGCACGGCCTTAAAAAAAAATCCCCCGCCGGGCGGGGGAAAGCATCGATCGTTGGGTGGGGATCAAACCAGCAGTGCGATGCAGTAAATAAAACCGGTGACCAGGATGGAGAGCACGCTGAACTGGACGGTGTTTTCAGCAATGTCTGACGCTTGGGTGCTAGTGCTTGAGTTCATGATTGGCTCCTGAGAAGTCCTGTTTTCGACACTGATCAGTCTACGGATTTACCGGTCTTTTTCGCTTACAGCGCATGCGCCCGGCGCCGGTCCAATATGCGTTTTGTGAACTGAAATTTATACGCAATTAAAAATATTATTGCTTTTAAATCATATGGATAGGCTAATCATGTCGCGGCCGTTAGCTACGGTTAATCCAGCCGTAATGATGTCTGGCTGGTTAAATCGCTGTAATACAGGCGGTTTTTCAATAATTATGATGAGTAAGGTGGCGATGACAGCATTTAACGGACAGTCAACAACCGACGATGTAGTGCAGGGAATCGATCTGAGCGGCAAGACCGCGCTGGTAACCGGGGCCTCCTCTGGTCTGGGCTTCGAGACTGCGCGTAGTCTGGCGAAGATTGGTGCGCGGGTGATTATTACTGCGCGCAGTGAAGAAAAGGCGGCAGCTGCACGCAAAGAGCTGCTGGAGGCTGTTCCCGGGGCCGACATCAGTACGCTGGTGCTGGAGCTCAGCGAGCTGGATCAGGTGCGCAGCGCGGCGGAAGAATTGCTGTCGCGCGAGTCGTGCATTGATCTGTTGATTAATAACGCGGGCATTATGGCGTGTCCGCTGGAGCGCACGCGCGAGGGCTGCGAGCTGCAGTTTGGCGCAAACCATATCGGCCATTTTCTGTTTACCTGTCTTATTGCGCCGGCTTTGAAAAAATCTGCAGCGCTCCGCGTCGTTAACCTCAGCTCGGCGGGGCACAAATACGCCCCGGTGGACTTTGACGACCCTCACTACAATGAACGCGAATACGATAAATGGAATGCCTATGGTCAGGCGAAGACTGCCAACATCTGGTTTTCACTGGGCCTCACCAAGCGCGGTATCACCTCCAATGCCGTTCACCCGGGTGCGATTATGACTAACCTGGGTCGCCATATGACCGAGGACGATATGAAGGCCTTCGGCTCTCAGGCCCACGAGAGCGGTTTTGAGTTCAAGTCGGTAGAGCAGGGTGCGGCGACCAGTGTCTGGGCGGCTACCTGCGCCGAGCTTGAAGGCCGCGGCGGCTTGTATCTGGAAGACTGTCAGGTCGGTGAACCGGTTACCGAGAGCAAGCCGGCGGCGGGCTATGCGGACTATGCCCTCGACGAAGCGGCAGCGGAACGCCTGTGGGCTCTGTCAGAAGAGATTGTCGGCCAGCGCTTTACGCTGACTTGATTGTCAGGCTGGTGGTGTCCGCGACCGGGTCGCGCTCGCCCAGCGTTGGGCGCAGCCGGTCGATCACTTTTTCACCAGTCAGGCGAAAGCCGGTGAGCTTGCCGCCGTAAATTGCCAGCGCGCGGGGCATGGCGGCCGTCTTTTCTTTCGCTTGCTTTGCGGTTCCATTGCTGTGGTCATCCGCTTTATTGTCCAGATCGGTAACAAGGCGGGTTTCGCGGCTGCGCCTGTTGGTGGAATCGGCGCCCGTTGGCAATACCCGCAGCCCGGCGAAACTTTCCAGCACCTCGATGCTCTTGTCGGGAAAGTAATGGGCGAAGCTGCGTTGCAGATAATCAATTTCTTCAGGGCTGGCGGCGATGGAATCCAGCGCACCACTGTGTTCGGTTTCCGTCGTGCCCACCAGAATGCTGTCGCGCCAGGGCATGGCGAACATGGGGCGATTGTCGATGGGCGATTGCAGGTAATAGATACCCTTCACCAGTGTGCCGGGAATCACGATGTGGCTGCCGCGCACCAGTATCATCTCCGCTTTGGGCAGTGAGAGCCGTTCCTGTACTTCGTTTACCCAGGGGCCGGCGGCATTGACCACGGTTTTGGCGTGGCAGTAGACCGGTTTGCCCTTGACCGTCAGCAGCAGCTTGTAACCGTCTTCAAGTCGTTCGCCCTTGATGAGTTCGGCCGGACAGAAGGCCTTTGCGCCCAAATCCATGGCCGATTTGATAACCGCGCGAGTCAGCAGGCGGTCATCGGTTTGCGCATCCCAGTACTGGAATACCGCGCGCAGGTCATCCAGCTTCAGTGAGTCGAGATAGCGCCAGGCCCGCGGATCCAGGCGATGAAACTCGGAGGTTCGACTAAAGCGGGCGAGCAAACGGTAGAGCAGCAGGCCGACATAAATCTGCCAGGACGGGCGGGAGCTGTTTTTGTACACAGGGATATGAAACGGCGTGCGCTTAACCAGTGAGGGGGCATTGCGCAGCAGTAATGCCCGCTCCTTGAGGTTTTCGTAGACGAGTTTGATGTCGCCACTTTCAAGGTAGCGCAGACCGCCGTGAATCAGTTTGCTGGAGCTGCTGGAGGTAGCGCCACCCCAGCCGGATTTCTCAAATACCATGACGTCATAGCCGGCAGCGGCTGCTGCCTGGGCAACGCCTGCTCCCTGTATGCCGCCGCCGATAACGGCTACTTCGGTGGTTAACATTTTTCTTGTTATGCTCCCTGGGAAATACGTCCGGCGCAGTCAACCATGCCTCACGCCGCCAGTAGTTCACCGATGGCAAAGGTTTCTATTTTCGCGGCACCGCGTTGCAGCCAGCTGCGCGCCAAATCCGCGTCGTCAATTTCGTAAAGCACGCAAGGAAAAGGCGCGTCGTGCAGCGTTGTGCCGGCTGGAATAATTTTATAATCGAGAAATACGCAGCTCGCCGCCGCCGGCATCAGCGTCGGGTCATGCAGATCCTGCCACTGCTCCAGTACCGGGCCAACCCGCCAGCCCAGCGCAGCGGCCTCGTGCAGTATAGCGTAGTCAAAGCTGATCAGAATGATCTGATCAAAGCAGCAGGCCAGTGAGCGCTCCAGCTCATCGAGCACGGTGTCGTTGTCAAAGTGGCCGAGAATTTCTTTTTTGATTTCAACGTAGAGGGTAACGTGCGGATAGTTGCTGAGCAGCAATGCGACATCTTCCAGACTGCTGATGACGGTATCGGTGTCATTGCTGCCCAGGCGCTCGGCGGCGGAGATTTTGACGGTGATCAGCTCGTTCAGTGTAAGCGCATAAATCTCACGGGGATCGCCGCACTTGCGAAACAGGTCCGGATCGTGGAACACCACCGCTCGACCATCGCCGCTGAACTGGACGTCAATCTCTACGTGGCGCGCGCCGGCGCCGATCGCTTTATCCACGGCCAGCAGGGTATTTTCCGGGTAACGCCGCTGCCAGCCGCGATGGGCCACCAGCTGGTCCGGGGAAAGTTTTTCCGGGGTGGGCATATCAGTGAAGTTCCAGCCGTGCTTTCAGGGCAAGGATGACCTGTTCCACGTTGTAGGGAAAGAGCCTGTGGTCTGCCTCGAGGTGGGGCTGAATTTCCTTAAACAGCAGCTGCTGCTCGGGACTGATGGCGCTCAGTGCCACGTCGAGCTGTTGCTGCAGATTGGTGTCATTGGGCCGGGCCGTCGCCATGACCAGCGAGCACAGCAATTGGTGGGCCAGCCACTGCGATGCCTGTGCCAGAGCGGCTCCGCGAAAGCCTGCGCGATGCAGGGTTTGAATCAGTGGTGCGTGAACCCTGAGCCAGCTCGGTGGAATCCGGTTGCTTTCCGGCAGCAGTTGCACCACCTGTGGATATCGGGACAGGTGCTTGTGGCAGCGCATCAGCCACTCCCGAACATTGTCTTCCCAGGGCGCATTCGCCGCCAGGCTGAGGTCTATTTGTCCCATCACCCGTTCGGCGATGCCGTCCATCAGATCGTCGCGGTGCTGCACATGGGTATAGAGGCTCATGGGCGCAGTGCCCAGTGCCTTGGCGACGCCGGTCATGGTGATTTTTTGCCCCGGCGAGCGCTCGATGAGTTTGAGGGCGCAGTCGATGATCTGTTCCCGGGAGAGTTTGGCGGGTCGACCGCGACCGCGGGCTGGCGTGGATTGCGGCATCAGAAGTATGCTTGTCCTTATATATCGTATATATTACGGTAATTATTTGCGCAGCAATAATAACCGATAGAGAGCGTTAATTTACCATGACTTCTGCCCCAAGCGGCGGCCTGCCGCCCGCGACCGCCTACCACCGTTTACCCATTCGCCTGCTGAACCGCCTATGGCGCATGGCCAATGCCTGCGGCCTGGCTCGTGTCAGCCTGGACGCGTCCGAAATGATGGACACCGTGCGGCGTGAAACCGGCCTCTCGGATTTTGGTGACCCGCGTTTTCTCGAGCCCTACAAACTGCTCTGTCGCTGCCTCCAGACCGAGGCCAATCTGAATCCGGCCGGCCGGCTGCTGACCCGCATTTCCCTGTTGCGCATTCTGCGCCATCGGGTCTGGGCGGAAGCATTGATCAAAAAGCACCCGGAGATTCTGGAACGCGAGATCAAAGCGCCAGTGGTGGTGGTCGGGTTGGCGCGCTCGGGCACTACGCGCCTGCACCGCCTGTTGGCCGCTGACCCCGGCTTTCTCCATCTGAAATCCTGGGAGACGGTTAACCCGGTACCCTGGCCGGATTCCTATGGCGCCGAGCGCGATCCGCGCATTACCTCCATCGAAAAAGGCCTGAAGGCGGTGTTGTATATGAGTCCGCAGATGGCGAGCGTGCACCCGCTGGGTGCCCATGAGGTAGAAGAGGAGGTGGGGCTGATACAGCACGCCTTTTCCAGCCAGCTGTTTGAGGTGATGACTTATATTCCGAGTTTTGCCGAGCACCTGATGCAGCACGACCAGACCTATGCCTATGAGTATATGGTGCGGCTGATGAAAATTGTCAGTTGGTGGCGCGGCGACGACGATCGCCCCTGGGTGCTGAAAACGCCGCAGCACATGCAGGATCTGGATTCGCTGATAAAGGTGTTCCCGGATGCGCGGCTGATCTGTTCACACCGCGACCCGATTCGGGCGGTGGGCTCTGCCTGCTCCATGACCTGGAATGCGATGGTGCGCGATACCGATAGCGTAGACCCGCACTGGGTCGGACGGGAGTGGCTCGACAAAACCGACGCCATGCTGCGCAAAACGCTTGAAGTGCGCTCCGGTGTGCCGGCACAGCAGCAGACTGACGTGCTCTACGCCGACATCAATCGCGACTGGCGCGCGGCGATAAAAGGTATTTACGACTTTCTGGACAGGCCGCTGACCGACGAGGCCTTAGCCAATATGCAGGCCTGGCTGGACAGCAACGCCCAGCACAAGCACG
>PAKT01000073.1 GCA_002710725.1 Spongiibacteraceae bacterium | reverse complement strand
TGCGCTCCCTCTCCCTTTGGGAGAGGGTCGGGGTGAGGGCCTACCCCTTCGCCCGCTCTTCCAGAATCGCCACCGCAGGCAAAACCTTGCCTTCCACATACTCAAGGAAGGCACCACCACCGGTGGAGATATAAGACACCTTGTCGGCAATACCAAACTTGTCGATGGCCGCCAGAGTATCGCCACCACCGGCAATCGAGAACGCGTCGGATTCTGCAATTGCCTCGGCAATGGCTTCTGTGCCGTCGGCAAATTGGTCGAATTCAAACACGCCCACCGGACCATTCCAGATAATGGTACCAGCCTGCTTGAGAATTTCCGCCAGACAGGCCGACGACACCGGGCCGATATCAAAAATCATATCATCGTCACCCACATTGTAAGCGGGGCGCAGAGTCGCGGGCTCGTTTTCGTCAAACTTCTTGCCGGTAATCACGTCGGTGGGAATCGGAATATCGCACTTTTCCATCAGCTTCTTCGCCGCGGGAATCAGGTCGTGTTCGCACAGGGATTTACCGACGTTAGTCCCCGCTGCGGCGAGAAAGGTGTTGGCAATTCCGCCGCCGACGACCAGCTGGTCAACTTTATCCGACAGCGCATCGAGCACTTCCAGCTTGGTGGAAACTTTGGAGCCCCCAACGATGGCCACCATCGGTCGCGCCGGCTCTTTCAGCGCCTTTTCCAGATTTTCCAGTTCATTGACCAGCAGCGGGCCGGCGCAGGCCACCGGTGCAAAGCGCGCAACGCCATGGGTAGAAGCCTGAGCGCGGTGAGCCGTACCAAAGGCGTCCATCACAAAAACATCGCACAAGGATGCGTAAGCTTCGGCCAGCTCTTCTTCATCTTTTTTCTCGCCCTTGTTAAAGCGCACGTTTTCCAGCAGCACCAGCTGACCGGCATCAACACTGATATTGTCCTGCCAGTTCTGAATCACCTCGACATTGCGCTCGAGCAATTCAGCCAAACGCTTGGCTACCGGCTTGAGGGAAAAAGCTTCATCGTACTCGCCTTCGGTCGGCCTTCCGAGATGTGACATCACCAGCACCTTGGCGCCCTGCTCCAGTGCGAGCTTCAGGGTCGGCAGGGCCGCACGAATCCGCGCATCGGAAGTCACCACACCGTCCTTTATAGGGACATTGAGATCTTCACGGATCAAGACCCGCTTGCCGGCCAGATCCAGATCACTCATTTTCAGTACTGAAAGGGTCATTCCTTTTACTTTCCTCTAAATAAAACGCTAAATATACTCTCCCCCTCTCCCGAGGGAGAGGGGGCCGGGGGGTGAGGGCCAACGCAACCATCAGCCTCAAAGGAGCCCGCTTCCGAAGCCGCCCCCCTCACCCTGTCCCTCTCCCTAAGGGAGAGGGAACCTACTAACGGTAACGTGCCACTTCCGACGCGCATTGCACCGAAATTGCTCCGGACCGGTCACGCAACTATTCACAAATCCGGGCATCGCTACTCCGGGCGCCCGATCCAGGCGTCAACCACGTCCAACATCCGGTTCGCATAGCCCCACTCGTTATCAAACCACACCAATACATTGACCAGCTGACCGCTGACCCGGGTCTGCCCAGCGTCCACGATGCCGGAGCGGGGGTCGTGATTGAAATCACAGCTGGCCAGGGGCTCATTGCTGACGCCCAAAAGGCCTCGCAGCCGACCTTCCGAGGCGGCCAGCAGGGCGCGATTCACCGCATCCACCGTTGCCGGCTCACGACAGTGTACGGTCATTTCCATCGCCGAGACATTGTGGGTGGGGATGCGCAGGGCGCGGGAGGTAAATTTCCCGTCCAGCGCAGGAAGAATACGGCCGATGCCGGCGGCCAGGCCTGTATCCACCGGAATCATCGACAGGCCGGCGGCGCGGGTTTTGCGCAAGTCCGTATGGTGGTAGGCATCCAGCACAGGCTGATCATTCATGGCCGAATGGATGGTGGTAATGGTGCCCGATTCAATGCCGAAGGCGCGGTCCAGCACATCGATAACCGGCACAATGCCGTTGGTGGTGCAGGAGGCGGCTGAGGCAATATGCGTTTCCGCATCGAGTTCCCTGTCATTCACACCAAACACGATAGCCGGAATGTCCGCCTGTCCCGGCTGCGACAGCAGGGTATAGTTGGCTCCCTGCTCCAGATGAGCACTTACAGCGTCGCGACTGTCATAATGGCCGGTGCATTCCAGCACCAGATCCACCCCCGCCCAATGCACATCCTCCAGCGCTTTGTGATGGGTCACCGCAATGCGATCACCTTCCACCACCAGCGAGCTGTCCGCCGCCGACACTTTGCCCGGAAAGCGACCGTGGGTGCTGTCGTACTTGGTCAGGTGAACAATCGTTGCCAGATCCGCAGGCTCGTTAATGGCCACAATCTGCATCTGACGGCGATAGTCGGATTCATACAGGGCGCGCAGTACGCAGCGCCCGATGCGACCATAGCCATTGATCGCCAGTCTGATCATTCTGGCAGGCAGTCCTCAACCGCCGCCACCACGGCGTCAGCCGTGATATCGAAGTACTCGAACAACTGGCCGGCCGGGGCTGATTCGCCAAAGCTGGTCATACCGACAATGCGTCCGTCGAGACCGACATATTTGTACCAGTAATCCACATGGGCCGCTTCAACCGCAACCCGCGCCAGAATGTGGCTGGGTAATACCGACTCGCGGTAAGCCGCATCCTGCTTTTCAAACACGTCCGTGGAGGGCATGGAGACCACACGGACTTTCTTGCCCGCCCCGCTCAATTTGGCTTTGGCTTCCATAGCCACCTGCACCTCGGAGCCGGTCGCGATCAGAATGGCTTCCGGCTCGCCGTCGCAGTCACTCAGCACATAACCGCCCTTGGCGATATTGGCAACCTGCTCGGCACTGCGCTCTTGCGGAACCAGTCCCTGACGGGTCAGCGCCAGCGAGGTCGGGCCGTCATTGCGGCTCAGCGCCGCGCGCCAGGCGGCCACGGTTTCGGTGACATCACAGGGGCGCCACACGCTCATGTTCGGAATGATACGCAGGGAGGGCACATGTTCGACCGGCTGGGGGGGCGGACCATCTTCGCCCAAGCCGATGGAGGCGTGAGTCAGCACAAAAATGCTGCGCTGCTTCATAATGGCCGCCATGCGCAGGGCGTTGCGGGCGTAATCCGAGAACACCAGGAAGGTGCCGCCATAAGGGATAAAGCCGCCGTGCAGGGCCACGCCATTCATGATGGCCGCCATACCAAATTCACGCACACCGTAGGAAATATAGTTGGCACCGGGCTCGCTGGGCGACATCAGGGTACAGCCCTGCCACCAGGTATTGTTGGAACCGGTCAGGTCCGCAGAACCACCCAGCAGTTCGGGCATAAAGGGGCCAAAACCGTTGAGAGCTTTTTCAGAAGCTTTGCGGGTGGCGATTTTTTCCATCGCCGCCTGGGCTTCTTCTACCAGCGCTTGGGCGCGGCTATCAAATTCGGAAGGCAAATCACCGGCCATGCGGCGCTCAAACTCGGCGGCAAGCTCCGGATGGGCGGCGCGATAGGCCTCCAGGGTCTTGTTCCATTCGGCTTCGAGCTCTTCGCCGCGCGCTTTGGCATCCCAATCGCTGTAAATGTCAGCCGGCACTTCGAAGGAGCCGTGGTTCCAGCCAAGATGCTCGCGAGCCGCCGCAATTTCATCACCGCCCAGCGGCGCGCCGTGTACATCGTGGCCACCTTGCTTGTTCGGAGCACCGAAGCCTATGACCGTGCGGGCACAGATCAGGCTCGGTTTATCCGTCACGCTGCGCGCTTCTTCAATAGCCTTCTTTACTGCATCAGCATCGTGGCCATCGACACCTCGCACCACATGCCAGCCGTAAGCTTCAAACCGGGCCGGGGTGTCATCGGTAAACCAGCCTTCCACATCGCCGTCGATGGAAATGCCGTTGTCATCGTAAATGGCAACCAGCTTGCCCAGACCCAGGGTACCAGCCAGCGAACAGGCTTCGTGGGAAACACCTTCCATCAGACAGCCATCGCCAAGGAAGACATAGGTGTGGTGATCCACAAGCGCGTGCCCTTCGCGGTTGAATTGAGCACCCAATACTTTTTCTGCCAGCGCAAAACCCACCGCGTTGGTAAGACCCTGACCCAGCGGGCCAGTCGTGGTTTCAACGCCCGGCGCGTAGCCATACTCTGGATGCCCCGGCGTGCGCGCATGCAGCTGACGGAAGTTCTTAAGATCCTCAATACCCAGATCGTAGCCCGTCAGATGCAGCAGCGAATACAGCAGCATGGAGCCGTGACCGTTGGACAGAATAAATCGGTCGCGATCAGCCCACTGCGGGTTGGCAGGGTTGTGCTTGAGGAAATCACGCCACAGGACTTCGGCAATATCAGCCATACCCATCGGTGCGCCGGGGTGGCCGGAATTAGCCTGTTGAACAGCATCCATACTCAGTACACGTATGGCATTGGCGAGGTCGCGGCGAGAGGGCATTGAGGGCTCCTGTGGGAAAATTGTGCGTTTGCCGGGAAAAAAGAGGCGCTATTTTCCCCTACTCGGGCCAAGACAGCAAATCGGGTTCAGGCCAGAGCTGATGGGGCCTGCGGCAGCACCCAAAAACCATCAAAGATTTCTTATATAAAAATATTTTTATATTTCAATAAGGGCTGTTAAACTCTCGCCCCATGAATGAATCCGCCCTGCAACTGCGCAGCGGGAACGATACCCGCGATACCCTGGTGGCCCTGCTGAAAGCAGCGGCGGATCAGCTGCGCCTGTCTGTTTTACGGATTCTGCGGCGCGACACCTTCAGCGTGCAGGAGCTCAGCCAGATTCTGGACGTGAGCCAGCCGGGCATGAGCCATCACCTGAAAATACTGGCGAACGCCGGACTGGTCAGCACCCGCCGCGAAGGCAGCACCATTTTCTATCGCCGCTCTCACACCGCGCGTGAGGCTGAGCTGGCCGAGCTGCAGGAAGCCATTCTGACCAGCGCCGACCTGCTGACTCTGGATGCCAACGCTGAACAGCAGCTGGCGCTGATTAATGAAGCGCGCGCAGAAAACTCCCGTGCCTTCTTCGAAGAGCACGCCGGTGAATTTCGCCGTCAGCAGGAGCAGGTCGTTGATTACAGTCTGTATGGGCCGGCCAGCGCCGAGCTACTGGCCAGCACCCAGCCCGGTGGCGAGCTGGCGGTCGAGGTCGGCCCCGGCGAAGGCGGCTTTCTGCCCGAACTGGCCCGGCGCTACGCGCGCGTGATCGCGCTGGATAATGCCAGCGCCATGCTCGACAAGTCCCGCGAGGCGGCTGCGGCAAAAGGGCTGGGCAATATCGACTTTGTTCTGGCCGACACCGCCAACGCCGAGATTGCCGAGAACAGTGTCGACTGCGCCGTAATCAATATGGTGCTGCACCACGTGCCCTCACCCGGCGATATCGTGGCAGACACCGCGCGCTGGCTGAAACCCGGCGGCGTACTCAGCATTACCGACCTCTGCCCCCACAACCAGAGCTGGGCTAAAGAGGCCTGCGGTGATCTGTGGCTCGGGATTGACCCCGACGAATTAACAGACTGGGCCAATGCGTCCGGTCTGACTGAGGGGCCAGCCGTGTTTCTGGCCCAGAAGAACGGTTTTCGGGTGCAGCTCAGACAGTTTCTGAAGCCCTGATGATTTTACTCAACAACTTTTCTATCAATAAGTAGCGTTAACAAGAGGAAGACCTATGTCCGAATACGCACTGTTTACTTCAGAGTCCGTTTCTGAAGGCCACCCCGACAAAATGGCGGACCAGATTTCTGACGCCGTACTGGATGCCATTATCGCCCGCGACAAACACGCCCGCGTGGCGGTGGAGACGCTGGTAAAAACCGGCATGGCCGTCGTAGCCGGTGAAGTCACCACCTCCTGCTATGTGGATCTGGAAGACATCATCCGCGACGTAATCAGCGGTATTGGCTACAACAGCTCTGACGTCGGTTTTGACGGCGCCAGCTGTGCCGTGCTCAACGCCATCGGCAAACAGTCTGTCGACATTAATCAGGGCGTTGACCGTGCCAAGCCCGAAGATCAGGGCGCTGGCGACCAGGGTCTGATGTTTGGTTACGCCACTAACGAAACCGATGTGCTGATGCCCGCACCGCTGTTTTACTCTCACCGCCTGGTGGAACGTCAGGCCTACCTGCGCAAAAACGGCGTACTGCCCTGGCTGCGCCCGGACGCCAAGAGCCAGGTCACCCTGCGCTACGACAACGGCAAGCCGGTCGCGATTGACGCCATCGTGCTGTCTACCCAGCACAACCCGGAAATCAGCCAGAGCGATCTGCGCGAAGCCGTGCTGGAAGAAATCGTCAAGCACGTACTGCCCGCCGAACTGCTGCACGCCGGCACCCAGTACCATATCAACCCGACCGGCAACTTCGTGATCGGCGGCCCTGTCGGGGACTGCGGTCTGACCGGCCGCAAGATCATTGTTGACACCTACGGTGGTATGGCCCGTCACGGCGGCGGTGCATTCTCCGGCAAAGATCCTTCAAAAGTTGACCGCAGCGCCGCTTACGCAGGTCGTTATGTCGCGAAAAATATCGTCGCCGCCGGCCTGGCCGATCGCTGCGAGATTCAGGTGTCCTATGCAATCGGTGTGGCCGAGCCGACCTCTGTATCCATCAACACCTTTGGCACCGGCAAGGTCAGCGAGGAGAAACTGGCAGCAGCCGTTCGCGAAGTCTTTGACCTGCGCCCCTACGGCATCACCAAAATGCTCGACCTGCTGCACCCGATGTATCAGCCCACAGCGGCCTACGGCCACTTTGGTCGCGAGCCCTACGAGCACACCTATACGTTTAAAGAAAACGGTAAAGAGCGCTCGGAAACTGCAACCGCGTTTAGCTGGGAAAAAACAGACAAGGCCGAAGCACTGAAAGCCGCACTGTAACAAACACTCTCTCCCACAAGGAGAGGGCCGGGGTGAGGGCAACCCACCTCCGCTCTGCTCTTAAAGGCAGAGCGAAAGCAACCGACAATGAGGAAACGAATATGACTGCAACTGCTGCAAAAACGGATTTCACCGACTACAAAGTCGCCGATATTTCCCTGGCCGAATGGGGCCGCAAGGAAATTGAAATCGCCGAAACCGAAATGCCTGCCCTGATGGCCCTGCGTGAAAAATACAAAGCAGACCAGCCACTGGCCAATGCCAAGATCATGGGCTGTATTCACATGACCATTCAGACCGCCGTGCTGATCGAAACGCTGATCGAGCTGGGCGCAGAAGTACGCTGGTCTTCGTGCAACATTTTCTCTACCCAGGATCACGCAGCGGCCGCGATCGCAGCTGCAGGCATTCCCGTATTTGCCTGGAAAGGCGAAACCGAAGAAGAGTTCTGGTGGTGCATTGAGCAAACCATTCTGCAAGGCGACAAAGAATGGGACGCCAACATGATTCTGGACGACGGCGGCGACCTGACCCAGATCCTGCACGAAAAATACCCGCACATGCTGGACAAGATTCACGGTATTTCTGAAGAAACCACGACAGGCGTTCACCGTCTGCTGGAAATGCTGGAAGAAGGCTCACTCAAGGTTCCTGCTATCAATGTTAACGATGCCGTGACCAAGTCCAAGAATGACAACAAGTACGGCTGTCGCCACAGCCTGAACGATGCCATCAAACGCGGCACAGACCACCTGCTGTCCGGCAAAAAAGCGCTGGTTATTGGCTACGGTGATGTTGGCAAAGGCTCCGCCGCCTCTCTGCGCCAGGAAGGCATGATCGTTAAAGTCACCGAGATTGATCCGATCTGTGCCATGCAGGCCTGCATGGACGGCTACGAAGTGGTATCGCCCTATATCGACGGCATCAACGATGGCACTGAAGCATCCATCAACAAAGCGCTGCTGCAGACTACCGATCTGGTAGTAACCACCACGGGCAACGTTAACGTGTGTGACGCCAACATGCTCAAGAACCTGAAAAACGGTTGTGTGGTCAGCAACATCGGTCACTTCGACAGTGAAATCGACACGGCCTACATGCGTAAAAACTGGACCTGGGAAGAAGTTAAACCACAGGTTCACAAGATCATCCGCAATGCAGACAAAAAGGATTACCTCATCCTCCTGTCTGAAGGCCGTTTGGTAAACCTCGGCAATGCAACAGGTCACCCCTCTCGCATTATGGACGGCTCCTTTGCCAACCAGGTACTGGCTCAGATTTACCTCTGGGAACGCAAGTTCGCCGACCTGCCCGCTGCCGAGAAGCAAGCCAACCTCTACGTTAAGGTTCTGCCGAAGAAACTGGACGAAGAAGTAGCGGCCGAAATGGTACGCGGTTTTGGTGGTGTCATTACCCGCATGACCGAGACTCAGGCCAAGTACATCAAGATCCCGGTTGATGGCCCATTCAAGCCTGAGAGCTATAAATACTAGGGGAGACGCGGCACGGGAGACGGGAGACGGGAGACGCAAAAGCGGGCGCGGCTTTGCCGCGCGATGCTGAGTGAGCGGCGAAGCCGCAAATCTTAGCGTCTTCCGTCTCCCGTCTAGCGTTCAGCCATCCGCTAGCGGCACGAGTCTCAACGTCCATAGAATCACTATCAGGACTAACCAATGTCCCAACAACGCTACAGTTTCGAATTCTTCCCGCCCAAAACCGACCTTGGCCGGGAAAAACTGCAAACCGTTCGCGCCGAACTGAACAAACTCGGACCCGAGTTTTTTTCAGTGACCTATGGTGCTGGCGGCTCTACTCGTGACAACACGGTAGGTATTGTCAAAGCCATGAAGGCCGAAGGCCTGTCCGTGGCACCGCACCTGTCCTTTGGCGGCGACGACGAAGCTTCCATGCTGGAGTTGATCAACGGCTACAAGGACGCGGGCATTGATCGTATTGTTGCCCTGCGCGGCGACCTGCCTTCCGGCATGGGCGCAACCCGACTGGTCTACGCCAAAGAACTGGTCGAATTTATCCGCAAGCACACCGGTGATCATTTTCATCTGGAAGTAGCTGCTTACCCGGAGATTCACCCGGACGCCAAAAGCTATCAGGCGGATATCGATTTTCTGAAAGCCAAGCTGGATGCCGGCGCGAACAGTGCCATCACCCAGTACTTCTACAGCATCGATGCCTGGCATTACTTTATGGATCATTGCCAGAAAGCTGGCATCGACAAACCGATTTACCCCGGCATCATGCCCATCACCAACTTCGCCAACCTTGCGCGCTTTTCCCGCAACTGCGGCGCTGAACTGCCGCGCTGGATGACCAAGAAGTTTGAGAGCTACGGCGACGATGTGGAATCAAGCCGGGAGTTTGGCACTGAAGTCGTTACCCGGCTCAGCGAGCAGTTACTTGAGGCCGGCGCACCCGGGCTGCACTTCTACACGATGAACACCGTGGACCCGACACGTCAGATCTGGCAAAACCTCAAGCTGTAAATCGTTGGCGCGCCCAGTGGGCGCGCCAACAATCTAGTCGAAAACTTTCCCCGGATTCATCACCCCTTTCGGATCAAAAACCTGCTTAATCGCTTTCATCGCAGCTATCTCAGCCGCACTGCGGGTGTATTTCAGGTAGGGTTTTTTCAGCAGACCAACACCGTGCTCTGCGGAAATGCTGCCGCCAAAGCGTTCGACAATATCAAATACTTCCAGGCTCACTTCGCTGCACTGCTCGAAAAAGGTGGTTTTATCGAGGCTGTCGGGCTTGAGGATATTCAGGTGTACATTGCCGTCGCCGATATGGCCAAACCAGATAATCTCGAAATCGGGGTAGCGGGCGTTGACTACGCTCTCTACTGCCTCAAGAAACTGCGGCACTTTGGAAATCACGGTGGAAATATCGTTTTTGTAAGGAGTCCAGCGAGAGATGGTTTCGGAGATATCCTCGCGCAGGCGCCACAGGTTTTTAAGCTGCTCCAGTGACTGGCTCATAACGCCGTCTACCACCCAGCCCTGCTCAACCGCTTCCTCGAACAGGGCCATGGCCTGCTCTTCCACCTGATCATTGAGGCGCTCGAACTCCAGCAAACAGTAAAACGGGGTAGCACTTTCAAAGGGGCGAGCAAGCCCCTGATGCTCAACCACCTTTTGCAGGGCCTGCTCGGAGAAAAACTCAAAGGCGGTAAGGTCAATCCCTGACTGAAAGCGGCTGAAGACCTTCATCAGGGCATCGAAGTCAGGCACACCCAACACCAACGCCGTGAGATCAGTCGGCTGACGGGTCAGCTGAATGGTCGCTTCCACCAGAACGCCCAGAGTGCCTTCAGCACCGATAAAGAGCTGACGCAGATCGTAACCGGCATTGTTTTTCAGCAGGCCCTTGTTCAGCTCCAGCAGCTCGCCGGTACCGGTCACCACTTTCAGGCCTGCCACCCAGTCGCGGGTCATCCCGTAGCGAATTACCTTGATGCCACCGGCATTGGTCGAGATATTGCCGCCGATCTGGGATGAACCCGCCGAGGCGAAATCCACCGGATAAAACAGACCCTGCTCTTCGGCATAGTGCTGCAGCTGCTCGGTAATCACCCCGGCCTCGCACACCACCGTGCGATCGATGGGGTCGAAGTCACTGATCGCATTCATATAATCCAGCGCCAGCACCACTTCGCCATTCGCCGCTACCGCCCCGCCACTGAGGCCGGTGCGGCCACCGCTGGGCACAATACCGAACTCCAGATCATTAGCGCGGCGAATCACCGCCTGAACCTGTTCAATCGAGCGGGGAAAGACGATAGCTACAGGCGCCGGATCGACCGCACGGGTCCAATCACGGCCATAGGTCGCAAAATCCTCTTCCGAGACCCGGACATTGGCCTCTCCAACAATCTCTTGTAGCTGGGAAACAATAACCTCGGCGCTCTCGCGGGACGCGGCTGAATTCATGGAGCTTATTACCTCAATAACAGGGTTCTAAAAGGGCTTGAAATGGGCGATTCCGAAAGGGCGCTTATGTTACCATACGCGCCTTTTCCTGTACCGCTGGACACACCAAGACCCATGGCAAAGAAATCTCTCGACAAGGCCAAGATCAAGTTCCTGCTGCTGGAGGGCGTTCACCAGTCCGCCGTCTCCCTGCTGGAGACCGCCGGCTACACCAATATCGAGTACCACAAGAAGGCCCTCGAAGGTGAGGAACTGCTGGAAAGTATTAAAGACGCCCACTTTGTCGGCATCCGCTCGCGCACCCAGCTGACCCGCGAGGTACTTGAAAACGCACCAAAATTGAACGCGATCGGCTGCTTCTGCATTGGCACCAACCAGGTGGACCTGATGGCGGCACTGGAGCGCGGCGTGGCGGTGTTCAACGCGCCCTACTCCAACACCCGTTCGGTGGCCGAGCTGGTGCTGGCCGAAGCCATTCTCCTGTTGCGCGGTGTCGCCGAGAAGAGTGCGGCGGCCCATCGTGGCGAGTGGATGAAGTCCGCCACCGATTCCTTTGAGATTCGCGGCAAGAAGCTGGGCATTGTCGGTTACGGTTCCATTGGCATGCAGCTCTCTGTTCTGGCCGAAGGTCTGGGTATGGAAGTGATGTTTGCCGATACGGTAAACAAACTGCCGTTGGGTAACGCCACCCAGGTCAGCCTGAGCCAACTGCTGAGCACGGCGGATATTATCAGTCTGCACGTGCCGGAAACCGCCTCAACCAAAAACATGATCGGCACCAAGCAATTTGAGCAGATGAAGAAAGGATCCATTCTGATCAATGCCTCGCGAGGCACTGTGGTGGATATCGACGCCCTGTGCGATGCCCTCCGTGACAAGCACTTATTAGGCGCAGCAATCGACGTATTCCCGGTAGAGCCAAAAAGCAACAACGACGAATTCATCTCGCCCCTGCGAGAATTCGACAATGTCTTTCTGACGCCGCATATCGGCGGCTCCACCATCGAAGCCCAGGAAAATATCGGCATGGAAGTGGCCGAGAAACTGGTGAAGTACTCAGACAACGGGACCACCGTAACTTCCGTCAACTTCCCGGAAGTGGCTCTGCCCGCCCAGGACGGTCGCCACCGCCTGCTGCACGTACACAAAAACGTGCCGGGTGTGATGAGCGCCATCAACCAGATTTTTTCGGAAAACGACATCAACATCTCTGGCCAGTACCTGCAGACCAATGAGTCTGTCGGTTACGTTGTTATCGATGTGGATCAGGCGTACAGCGAATTGGCCCTGAGCAAATTGAAAGAAGTCACCGGCACCCTGCGGTGCCGCGTACTGTTTTAAATAATCACTGATTAATTCGTCATTGCGAGGAGAGAAACGACGACGCAATCTCCAAATGCTGCAACGTAAGAAGAGAGATTGCTTCGCTTCACTCGCAATGACGAGGTTATAAATTAGTCAGAGGCCCCCTAAAGTATGACCAATGCAGTAAACGATCTCGCCGATCTCACAGGCAAAACCTGCGTACTCGGCTTGAGTTACTACAACCCAGCCGGCGAGGTGCTAAACCAGCGCATGCTCGCCGCCCGGGTGCACAGCGCCAGCGACGAAGGCATTGTGCTACGGCCGCTGCAGGATGAGCGTGATTTCACCTTGCCTCCGGAACTGAGCTGCTGGTTTATCGCCCCGAAAGGCAGCTTTACCGACAGCGAAGACCAGACCATCGACAACCCGGACTTTCTCGTGACCTGGGATGTACACCGTAAAAAGGAAGACAGTGACGAAGGCGAGCATGAGTGGTGGGAATGGGTGCCCTGCACCGTCCCGCCAACCGTCGGCACGTAAACCCCGCCAACCCATTTATTTCACTCTATCACTGCGCTAGACGCGCAAAGGATTCCTCTTTTGATCACCACCGCCAACGTCACCATGCAATTTGGTGCCAAGCCCCTGTTTGAAAATATTTCTGTAAAGTTCGGCGGTGGCAACCGCTACGGTCTGATCGGCGCCAACGGCTGCGGCAAGTCCACCTTTATGAAAATTCTGGATGGCAGCCTCAAACCCACCTCCGGCAATGTCTCTATCGACATTAACGAGCGTGTAGGCAAGCTGTCCCAGGATCAGTTCGCCTTTGAGAAATTCTCGGTCATCGACACGGTCATCATGGGCCACACCGATCTGTGGGATATCAAGCAGGAGCGGGACCGCATCTACGCCCAGACTGATATGTCAGAAGAAGACGGCATGAAGGTCGCGGAGCTGGAAACCCGCTTTATGGAGCTGGACGGTTACAGTGCCGAGAGCAGCGCAGGCGAAATACTGCTGGGCGCCGGTATCGATCAGGAATACCACTACGGCCCCATGAGCGAAGTAGCCCCCGGTCTGAAACTGCGCGTGCTTCTGGCTCAGGCCCTGTTCTCCGACCCGGATATTCTGCTGCTGGACGAGCCCACCAACAACCTGGATATCAACACCATTCGCTGGCTGGAAGATGTACTCAACCAGCGCAAAAGTACCATGGTCATCATTTCGCACGACCGCCACTTTCTCAATGCGGTGTGCACCCATATGGCTGATATCGACTACGGCGAACTGCGGGTTTACCCCGGCAATTACGACGATTTCATGACCGCATCGACCGCCGCCCGTGAGCGCCTGCAATCCCAGAACGCGAAAAAGTCCGCCCAGATTGCCGACCTGCAGCAGTTTGTCAGCCGCTTTTCGGCAAACGCCTCCAAAGCCAAGCAGGCCACCTCGCGCGCCAAGCAAATCGAGAAAATTCAGCTGGACGAGATCAAGGCCTCCAGCCGGGTGTCGCCTTACATTCGTTTCAAGCAGGATAAAAAACTGCATCGTCAGGCACTGACTCTGGAAAACGTCGGCCACGGTTTTGACGAGCCGCTGTTTACCAAGGGCAATATGATTCTCGAGGCGGGCAGCCGTCTGGCCATCATCGGTGAGAACGGTGCCGGCAAGACCACCCTGCTGCGCTGTCTGATGAATGAGCTGAGTATCAATGAAGGCGTCGTAAAGTGGGCGGAAAACGCCACGCTGGGTTATTGCCCCCAGGACAGCAGCGCCGACTTTGACAACGACCTGAATCTGTTCGACTGGATAAGTCAGTGGCGCAAACCCAGTCACGACGATCAGATTGTCCGCGCCACCCTTGGCCGCTTGCTGTTCAGCTCTGATGACTTCAACAAGCAGGCCAAAGTCTGCTCCGGTGGTGAGAAAAACCGCCTGTTGTTCGGCAAGCTGATGATGATGGACACCAACGTGCTCATCATGGACGAGCCCACCAACCACCTGGACATGGAAGCCATCGAAGCCCTGAACCTGGCACTGGAGCACTACGACGGCACCTTGATCTTCGTCAGCCACGACCGCGAATTTGTCGCCTCGCTGGCCACCCGGGTGATCGAAATCAAGGATCAGACGCTGATCGACTTCCAGGGCACCTACGATGAATACCTGGCTCAGCAAGAGGTTAATAACCGCAAGGCCGGTTAGAACCCCTCACCCCAACCCTCTCCCCATGGGAGAGGGGGCGCCGTGAACGAGAGCGAGGAATACCCTCTCCCTTGGGGAGAGGGCTAGGGTGAGGGATACCAGCTCAGCAATTGATTCAAAAGCCCAAGTCAGCTAACTTGCGCCTCAATTCTCCAACGCAATCAACGGGAACCCAACATGGCCCAATACGTATACACCATGAACCGGGTCGGCAAGGTTGTGCCGCCCAAACGCGAAATTCTTAAAGATATCTCCCTGTCCTTCTTCCCCGGCGCCAAGATCGGCGTACTCGGCCTTAACGGCGCGGGAAAATCTACCCTGCTGCGCATCATGGCCGGGGTAGATACCGAATTTAACGGCGAGGCCCGCCCGCAGCCCGGCATCAAGGTGGGCTATCTGCAGCAGGAACCCGAACTCGACTCGTCCAAAACCGTACGTGAATGCGTCGAGGAAGGCGTGGGCGAAGTGAAAGAAGCCCAGGCGGAACTGGAAAAAGTCTACGCCGCCTACGCCGAGCCGGACGCCGATTTCGACGCGCTGGCGAAAAAGCAGCAACAGCTTGAAAACATCATTCAGGCTGCCGACGCTCACAACCTCGACCATCAACTGGAGGTAGCCGCCGACGCACTGCGCCTGCCCCCTTGGGACGCAAAAATCGAAAACCTCTCCGGAGGTGAAAAACGCCGCGTTGCCCTCTGCCGCCTGCTGCTTTCGGGCCCGGACATGCTACTGCTCGACGAGCCCACCAACCACCTGGACGCCGAGTCTGTCGCCTGGCTGGAGCGTTTCCTGTGCGACTTCAATGGCACCGTGGTGGCCATCACTCACGATCGCTACTTCCTCGACAACGCCGCCGGCTGGATTCTGGAACTGGATCGCGGCCACGGCATTCCCTACGAAGGCAATTACTCCGACTGGCTGGAAGCCAAGGAAAAACGCCTGGCGATGGAAGCGAAGGGCGAGGCCTCACGCAAAAAGACCATCGAGTCCGAACTGGAGTGGGTGCGCAGTAACCCCAAAGGCCGCCGCGCCAAGAGCAAGGCCCGCCTGCAGCGCTTTGAAGAACTGCAAAGCCAGGAATTCCAGACCCGCAACGAAACCAACGAGATCTACATTCCACCGGGCCCGCGCCTGGGCGACAAAGTGATTGAGGTTGACGGCGTCAGCAAATCCTATGGCGATCAATGCCTGTTCGACAACCTCAGTTTCTCGGTACCCAAAGGCGCTATCGTCGGTGTGATCGGCGGTAACGGGGCCGGTAAATCAACACTGTTCCGGATGCTCAACGGCAAGGAAACCCCGGACAGCGGCACGATCGAACTGGGCGAAACAGTGAAACTGGTATCGGTTGATCAGATGCGCGACAACCTCGACGACAGCAAAACCGTCTGGGAAGCGGTCAGCGACGGCCACGACATTCTGAACATCAATGGTTACGAAGTGCCTTCGCGCGCCTATATTGGCCGCTTTAACTTCAAAGGCTCAGACCAGCAGAAGCGCGTCGGCGAACTCTCCGGCGGTGAGCGCGGCCGACTGCAACTGGCCTGCACCCTGCGTCAAGGCGGCAACATGCTGCTGCTCGACGAACCCTCAAACGATCTGGACGTGGAAACCCTGCGTGCGCTGGAAGAAGCGCTGCTTACCTTCCCCGGCTGCGCCATGGTGATCTCGCACGATCGCTGGTTCCTCGACCGTATCGCGACCCACATTCTGGCCTACGAAGGCAACTCGGAAGTGGTGTTCTTTGAAGGGAACTACACCGAGTACCACGCGGACCTGATTGAGCGCAAAGGCGAGAAAGCTCAACCGGAGCGGGTCAAGTACAAGAAGCTCAAGTAGAGCATTCGGTATTTTATTCGAGCTACCCGCCCCTCACCCCAACTCTCTCCCCAGGGAGAGGGAGTTCACTGAGCAAGCTGGAGATAACCTCCTTTGGGAGAGGGGGGCGCACTGAGCGAGCTGTAAGGTACCCTCTCCCTTTGGGAGAGGGACAGGGTGAGGGGCAGTACCTCGATCAAATGCCGGTTTCGCCAAACATACTGCTACACTGAATAAAAAATACAGGCAGCCGACACATGAAACTCATCCTGACAATTTTCTCCACCCTTTTCCTCAGTGCCTGCATGGGCATGCCGGAAAAAGTTCAGCCAGTCGACAATTTCGAACTGCAGCGTTTCCTCGGCACTTGGTATGAAATTGCCCGTCTTGATCACTCATTTGAACGCGGTCTAAGCCAGGTAACAGCGCAATACACGCTGCAAAACAATGGCGTGGTTGAAGTGAAAAACCGGGGGTTCAATACCGACGAGGATAAATGGAAGGAAGCCGTTGGCAAGGCAAAGCTGGCGGGAGATGCCGACGAGGGTTACCTGAAAGTTTCTTTCTTCGGCCCCTTTTACAGTTCCTATGTCATTTTTGAGCTGGGCAGTAACTACGACTACGCTTTTGTGAGCGGCTTTAATAACGACTACCTGTGGCTGCTGGCCCGCACGCCGGTGATTGATGAAAGGCTGAAACAGCGCTTCATTGATGAGGCCGGCAAACGAGGCTTTGCTACCAATGAGTTAATTTTTGTCGACCACTAGAAAAATCCCGGATCTGAAGTGCATTCGACGTCGAGACTATTCACTGGCTAGAAAAAAATAGATCTCACGAGCCATTAGCTCATGCATAGCCCGCCTGTCGATGCGGCGATGGCTGCCGCAAATGTCATATTCGAAAAACAGAGTGATCAGATAGCTAAACCGGTTACATTCCGAGAGGTAAACAAAATGCCCCCCTGCTGGAACTTCCAGCCATTGGGAATGCGGAATAAACTTCCTGTAGCGATGGGCATTACTTTCAACGCTTAGCACTTCATCACTCGGCGTACTGGATAGCAGCACTGGAATCTCAATACCCCGCAAACTGAGCTTGTCAATCGCAGGCCCGAGAGCAGCATACACACCATATAGAGCTTGCCCCAACGTCGGTGGTTTACTGTTCCCTTCTGCAACAGCAGGAGTATTGCGCCGAGCACGACGGCGGGCACGACGGTGACGAGATGGAGATATACCCATAACATATAGTCCAATTGACTATGCTCCTTGATCATCCGGCAATTGAAGGCAGGCCTGCACGCGACCCTGACCGGTATCCAGTGTAAATGTCCAATCCAGTTTTTCGGCGATCGCTTCAATCACGGTAATGCCGATTCCAAACCCTGTTGAGTTTGCGTCAGCAATCGGGTTGTTAACCGACAAACACGATGGTTGGTAAGTAATGACAATGTCACCCGCGTCGGCGTGCTCAAAGGCATTGCGAATCAGGTTGTTTATCACCATGCGAAAATAGGGCTGCTCAACGACGAGCTGGGTATGCTCGGCGATCTGCACAGAGGGAACTACCGCCTTGTTGCCCAGTAGGTGACGATTGTCATCCACGACGCTCGCAACCTCTTGCGCAACATCAATCCGGACTTTTTCCGGCTGCAGGGTATCAGCCCGCGCCAGCCACAACAGGGCCTCGACCAGCGAGCGCATATCATTCTCAGCCCGTTCGATATCCTGCAGCGGGCGCTCAAAATCCAGGTTGCCTGCGCGGCGTCGCTGTTCAACCACATCCAGCGCCGAGCGAATTACGGCGATGGGAGTGCGCAACTCGTGCGAAGCCTGCCGCAAAAATTGTCGCTCGCGTTCATGATACTGCTGAATCCGCTGCATTGAATGTTGCAGCGTTCGCGCCACGTCACCTATCTCATTATTTTCTCGAGAGGCCTCAAACTCCTGGCGGGGGTCGGTCTCATTGATGTTTTCCGCCATATGCGAGAGCGCTGCTATCGGCTTCAATACCACCCCGCTCAGGCGGCGCGCAAGCCACAGCATCAGTAAAAGTAAAATTGCGCAGTTGATGACAATGATCAACGTAACGGTTTCCTGTCGGGTTTTTTCCCGGAAACCGCTGGTTGATATCGCATGATAAACATAGAGCGTTTTCCCTGAAGACGTTAAATAAGGCAAGAAGAAATGTATGTGCTGCGGCGGGCCCTTCAAAAGGTTGAAGGTCAAACCTTCAGAAGGTTCGCCTGCCACGCCGGTGTCACGGTAGCCGTATTGAACCAGCAAAACATTGTCTCGATGAAAATGCTTTGGGAATAGCGTTCTTACATCGTCAGGCAATGCATTGAATCCACGCCATACCTGCGGGTTATTCTCCGGCCAGTCGTTTTGCAGAACATCGTCTGGAATTTCGCCCTCCTCCACTGATCGGGCAATATCCATGTAACTAAGCCGTGTGGAATCTTCCAGCCCCCAGAAGTACACACGCAGCATGGCGATCCCCCCTGCGACCACAACTATCAGGCCAAAAATCAGGAGTTCGCGGTAAAACCGCAGGCGAATTGATCGACTCATCGCGGCGTTCTCAGTGCAACACCCACATGACGGACAGTGTGCATCAGGTTAGTGGCAAAGGGCTTGTCAATCAGCTTTCGCAATTGATACAGGTGTGAGCGCAGGGCGTCGGAATCCGGAATATTATTGCCCCAGACCGCCTGCTCGAGCTGCTCTCGACTAACCACCGCCGGACTGGCCCGCATCAGCGCAACCAGCAAGGTCCAGCAGGTAGGATTAAGATCAATCACCTGGTCGCCGCGCCGGGCCAGGCGTGCACCAAGATCAACGTGCAAATCACCAACGCTAAGCTGGCCCCCGGCAACTTGCGGCCGTTTTATCAGCGCTCGCATGCGCGCCACAAGTTCAGGGAGGGCGAAGGGTTTTACCAAGTAGTCGTCAGCGCCAGATTCAAATCCCAGTAACTTATCATCCAGCTCATCGCGGGCGGTCAACATTAGAACTGGAGTCGAAATCCCCGCTTCGCGCAGGCGCTGGCATACCTGCAAACCATTCATGCCTGGCAGCATGATGTCCAGCACAATCAGGTCATAGCCGTGTCCGCTCGCCAGCGCAAGCGCCTGGTCACCGCGCTCACTGTAGTCGCACTCGAAGCCCTCACCCTCAAGGAATTCGATGATGTTAGCGCCGAGCTGGCGATTATCCTCAACGACTAGCGTCAACATATGTGTTCCTCGGAATTTTTCCCGAGTATAACGCGGCATTCTGTCTTCATTTCACGTTCGCTTCACTTTGTATCGACGTCGGCTTTACAGGCGAATTGCTAGCCTGCTGGCATCAATCACAAAAAGGAGCCAAGTCATGAAAGACATCCTCTTAACTCTGTCTGTTATCTGGTGCACGCAGGTCAGCGCAGCAAATTGTTCAGCCTGGGAAATACGTGGCGTAGGAAGCCCAATAAGAGTAGACGGGCACCGCGCAGGCTATTCGGACATGCGTGAAGCCCGGCAAAGAACCATCGCGTATATTACCCGGCTGCAAAATACCATCGACAACTGCCGGCTAAACGATTGGCAGCACGCTAATCTGCTGGAAATCATGGCAGTTGAAGCAGAGCGCTTTAATGCCGAACTGAAAACGTTCCGTTTACGTGAGAGCGCTGTGGCCAACATTAGTCGTTAACAGCGTACAGCGATTAGAATCCATACACCCGCTGGTAGGGGCTGCGCTCCGCGCAGCCAAGCTCTGCGTACTCACTCTTATCCCAAAATTCGCGAGACTGAAATCCGGTTAGAAAAAGCTCGACATACACACGGCAACGCTCGTCACCAGACAACAGCCTTGTTGCCGCCAGCCGCTCTTTCAGGTCAGTAACCGACTGGGGCTGCGATATCAACCGCACGCCGCCGTCAGCTTCGGTATCAAAAAGCATTTGCACTTCGCTGGATGCAGTCCAGGCTTGCCAGTTGGGCAACTCGCCCCCGGCTCGCCCAGGCTTACCGGTTCGCGCAAACTCCGCCCAGTAGCTCATCATCACACTCGACAGTTTTTCTCTCGCCGGGCGATTTTCCTCATTGAATAAAAAGGGGAGGCTGATACCGCCTTCGAAGTCTCCGAACACAAAACCCAATTCCAGCGCATGACCTGCGCCAAGCAGCGAAGGCATATCAACCAGCCAGTTTGCGGGAGTTTCATCCCAATCAAAACGATAGGCAAATACCGCGGGGCCGTCGTTGGCCGCTAATAGCCTGGCGGGCACATCTACGGAAAGCACCTTCCACTGATCGGAGTAGAGCGAGGCCACTGCATCGTACTTGGCTTGATCTTTTACCTTGGGAAACAGCCCCAAGCGCTGACTGACCCATTCGGGGTCCTGAGCCATAAACACTTTGTTTTCATCACGATTCGTACCCAGCATCATCGGCACCCGGTTGTATCCATCGCCACTGGCAAAGGCCTGCAAGGTGGATTGCAGCGGCAACACGACACCATCCCGGATATTACTCGGCGCGGAATACATTCCAAAACCGACTGGCTCGAAGGTTGAATGCAGCGCTTCCGGCGTCAAGGCGCGCAAACTGGCGCTATCAACTGCCTTCAACAAACCGGCGCTTTGCAGGGCGCGCACCACATTGCCCGAGCTGTTTGGTGCACCGCGTGGCGATTCATCATCACGATTTTCGGCCCAGCTGCGCTCGACCGTGAGCACCGAACCGCTTTGCACAATGGCGCGATGAAACAGGCCATCGGCATGCGGTGACGCGATCAGGGCGTAGACGTTGCGGCCGCCCGCCGACTCACCAAAGATTGTGACCTTGTCGGGGTCGCCGCCAAAGGCAGCGATATTGTTCTGAACCCACTGCAGTGCGGCGATCATGTCGAGCAAAGCGAAATTTCCGGAGGCGTCTTCGGAATTTTGAGCGCCGTCTCGCAGGGCTGGATGACTGAACCAGCCCAAGACACCAAGGCGGTAGTTGATGCTCACCACAATCACATTCTGACTGCCCGCCAGGTGGTGGCCATTGTAGGTATTGCCGGTGCCCACCGTGTTACCACCACCGTGAATCCAGACCATCACCGGCAGGCTTTCATCACCATCGGCGGGCATCGCCGGTGCCCATATACTCAGCGTAAGGCAGTCTTCAGACCCCACAAGCTCTCCGGGCTCACCTTCAACTCCGGCACTGCCTCCCCAGAATTGAACACAGGGCGCGCCTACGTGAAGCGCTTCTCGCGTGCCCTGCCAAGTTCCCGGTGGCCTCGGCGCCTTCCAGCGCAGTTCACCGATCGGGGGGCGCGCAAAGGGAATGCCTCGCCAGGCATAGGTATTGTGGAGGTCCGCATAGCCAACCAGGCTCCCGGCCGGGGTGTGACGCAAGGACGCGGGAGCAGCCTCTCTCGGCAGCTCGACCGGTTCGTCTTTTTGATTTACTAACCACAGGCCGATAACCACCGCTGCAATTATCGCTACCGCAATCCCTTTGCGCATGGCGCATCCTCTATGTCGTTATTGTTTTACCGCACGATAATTGTCTGCCCGGACTTTGGCAAATCGGGGCTGACGGTTAAGCGCTGCAGGGTTTGCCCCTTCTACCCTCCGAAGGAGAGAGGGAGCTGGATGCACCCTTGCAAGCTAGGCGTTTCCGGGCGGCACAAAACTCAACAAGGTCTCGCCCACTTTCAAGCTCGGGTTTTCTTTGGACACCCAATCCAGCCGCCCCTCTTTACCAATCACCGCTACCATGATGGCGTCATCCGGCAACTGCATAATAATGTCGTCACCGCTGTATTCCTCTGTGACTCGGGTTTTCTGGAAACGCCAGTCTCTAATCAGGTTATTCCACAGGGTGCCAAAGGTCACCTTGCGTGAGAATACGCTGACACCGCGACGCACATGGGACACCTTGCGGCGATCACTGTCATCGCTTGTTTCGGAATCCGTCAATTGATAAACGCGGGTGCGGCCTATCTCCGAGGCGAAGTGATTACACACCATCGAGTTATAGGCGACGTTGCCAGTCGCAGCCAGCACCACTTTCACTCCATCCAGCTCCAACGCTTCTT
The DNA here is from genome assembly GCA_002710725.1 of Spongiibacteraceae bacterium. Classification (GTDB taxonomy): domain Bacteria; phylum Pseudomonadota; class Gammaproteobacteria; order Pseudomonadales; family Spongiibacteraceae; genus Litorivivens. The sequence goes on along the minus strand of PAKT01000073.1, from coordinate 4,643 downwards.
CGGCGCGCTCGGACAGAATTTCTCCGTACCAGGTCGGCACACCGTGCTGCCGTGCCGGGCGCAATCGCGCCCAGTCGGTGTCGGCCAGCATTACGTCGACTTTCAGATCTTTCAATACCTTGGACAACTCTACCGACCAGGGTGAGGCGCCCACCACCAGTACCCGACCGGAGCCTTCCGCGCGCAATCCCAGACGCCGAGCCAGCGGACCGAGGCTGAAACCGTGCAGAATAACCGTCGCAAAGATCACCAGAAACACCGCAGGCACTAACAGCTCTGCGCCGGCGTAACCGGCTTCCATCATCGCCGGCGCGAAGGCACCGGCAGACGCTGCGGCCACCACCCCGCGCGGGGCAATCCAGCCCACCAGAAAGCGCTCCTGCCAGGGCATCTTGATACCCACAGTCGATATCCACACGGTCAATGGCCGCACCACCACTAAAAATACCATGAGCATGGCCATCAGCTGCCAGTTCAACTCGCTCAGCAGGCGCGGCTCCAGCGAAGCCGTAAGAATTACAAACAGGAAGGAGACCAGAATGATGGTGATGTATTCCTTGAAGCGGCGCATTTCGTCAATACTGCGCAGCCCCATATTGCCCATCACCACACCCATCACGGTAACCGCCAGCAAACCGGACTCATGCAGCACCAGATGCGACAGGGCATAGACGCCCAGCGCAACGGCAATGATCATCGGCGCCTTCAGATATTCCGGCACCCAGCCATGGCGAAAGCCCTGGCCCAGCAGATACCCGCCACCACCGCCTATAAGCGCCGCGATAACCACTGCCTCCGCCATGCTGTAGAGTGCATGGCCTAAATCACCTGCCTCACCGGAATAAAGAAAGTACTGGTAGACGATTACCGCCAGCATCACCCCCAGCGGGTCGTTGATGATGCCTTCCCACTTCAGATAGGAGGCTGTGCGACGATTCAGGTTGGCGTGTTTGAGAAGCGGCATGATAACGGTCGGACCGGTGACCACGAGAATCGCCCCCAGCAGCAAGGCCACCGGCCAGCCCAGGCCGCCCACAAAATGCGCCGCCAGCGAACCCAACACCCAGGCCACAACGACCCCCACGGAGGTCAGACGGCGCACCACGCGACCGGCCTCACGCAATTCGTGAAGCTGCAGGTTCAGACCGCCTTCAAACAGAATCACCGCCACAAACAGCTGGATGACCGCATTCAGGCTTGGCCCGAAGTCTACCGCCGGCCGCACCAAACCCGACACAGGCCCCAGAATCAGGCCTGCCGTGGCCAGCAGAACGATGGCCGGTATTTTCAGGCGCCAGGCCAACCACTGACACAGAATGCCACTGACAAGAATTACCACCAACGCAAGCGACAGCTCCATGCAACCTCCCCTTTTTGACTGCCCTCAGCTTAGTGGTACCCAAGGCATAGCGCTACGTGATTTTTGACCTAAAGTGAAAAGCGGGTGTATCGTTTTGAAAACATCATAAAAACGAGAACCACAATGGCCCTGTTCGAACCCGCCTATGAGGAAATGATTCGCAATGAGGGTGGCTACGTGCTCCACACCGTTGCAGGAGATCGTGGCGGCACCACCTACGCCGGCGTCGCCCGGCGCTACCATCCGCACTGGTCAGGCTGGCAGTATATCGATGCGGACGACCGCCATAACCCAGCTCTAGTAGACTGTGTAAAAGCATTTTACCGGGATGAGTTCTGGCGCCGCCTGCGCGGCGACGACATCGAGGATCAACGCGTTGCCGAGACCCTGTTCGACTTCGCTGTGAACGCAGGCACCGGCACCGCAATCAAACTCGCCCAAAACATTCTCGACACCAGTGCCGACGGCATTCTGGGCCCGGTTACCATAGGCAAGCTGAACAGCTTCCCCGCGCAGGACTTTCTTTACCGCTACGCTATGGCCAAGGTTGCCCGCTACGCCGAGATAGTGAATCGCGATAGCAGCCAGTCCAAGTTTTTGCTGGGCTGGATCAACCGGACCTTAAAGGGCGTTGCGTAGAATCTGCCCCGTCTTTCATTCCATAAAGACAGGGCACAGCGCCCTCCCCTTTTGATAAACCCAGAACTACTTCAAAACCTCTCTGGAAATAACCAAGCGCTGTATCTCGCTGGTACCCTCGTAAATGGAGGTAATGCGAACATCCCGCGCCATTCGCTCCAGCGGGTATTCGCGGTTGTAACCATTGCCGCCCAGCAACTGCAGGCCGGTATAACAGGCCTTGTTAGCCGCTTCTGTGGCAAATAATTTCGCCATCGAAGCCTGGGTTGCAAAAGGCTTACCCTCTTCTTTCAAACAGGCTGCCTGCATCAACAGCAAACGGGCCGCTTCCATTTCGGTATAACCGTCAGCCAGCATCCACTGCAAGCCCTGAAAGTTCGACAGCGACTGACCGAACTGTTCGCGCTCCTTGATATAATCGCGGCCGTAGTCGAGCGCCGCCAGACCAATACCCAATGCCAGGGAACCAATGCCGATACGGCCACCGGCCAGCTCGCCCAATGCCACCTGCAGGCCACGATTTTCTTCGCCCATCAGCGCGTTGGCCTGAATCCGGCAGTCTTCAAAATATACCGCGTTGGTCGGCGAGGCCTTCTGCCCCATTTTTTCTTCAGCCGGGCCAACGACCAGACCGGGAGTACCGTTTTCCACCAGAAAGCAGGAAATGCCCTTGCCGCGCTTGACGGTTTTGTCCGTAACCGCCCACACCACAAACACACCGGCAAACTCACCGCTGGTGATATAAGCCTTGGAGCCATTAAGAATATAACTGTCGCCGTCTTTAATAGCCGTCGTGCGCATACCGGCGGGGTCCGACCCGGCACCCGGCTCGGTCAGGCAGAACCCCCCGCCGCGTATTCGCCTGAGGTAATCTTGGGCAGGTACTTCTGACGCTGCTCCTCTGTGCCCATGGCCTGAATCACCTCCGCCACCATATTGGTGACCGAGGTGGTTACGGCGGTCGACGCGCAGGCCTTGGCGATTTCGGTTATTGCCAGGCTGAAAGCCACCACCCCAGCCTCAGTGCCGCCGTATTCAGCCTTAACGTTTAGCCCCATAAAACCCAGTTCCGCCAGTTCTTTGAGGTTGGCCATGAACGTCGCTTTTTCTTCGCCTTTGTCGAATTTTGCCGCCAGCGGTGCCAGTTCGCTCTCGGCAAACTGGCCGGCGGTGTCGCGAATCATGCTTTGCTCTTCGCTCAGTTGAAAATCCATAGCTGTCACATCCTGTTTTGTGTAGACCCAATTTCTCTATATAGTGGATTTATTATTCTTTTGTGGGGGGGGTGACAATGGCTACAGAACTCAACAAACAGGACATTACCATCCTGAATATTCTGCAGAAGGATGCCAGCAAAACCTCGACTGAAATTGCTGAAACACTGAATATGTCGCAGTCGCCCTGCTGGCGCCGCATCAATCGTATTGAGCAGACCGGATTAATCCGGAAGAAAGTCGCCCTGCTGGATCGAGAAAAACTCGGCATGGAACTGGTGGTGTTCACCACCGTAAACCTGACGACTGTGGGTCGACAATATCTGGAAGATTTTGAAGACGCCGTACGCACCCTGCCCGAAGTGATTGAGTGCTACACCATGACCGGCGTGTGGGATTATATGCTAAAAGTCGTGGCCAAAGACATTCGCCACTACGAGGTGTTTGTCCGCGAGCGCCTGCTTTCCCTACCCATGGTGGGCGAAACCCACTCCCACATCGCCGTTACAGAAATCAAAAACACCACCGAGCTGCCGCTGGATACCCAGCTTTAGCCTGATCCGGCAATAATGCTTGTCTGGACTTATCCCGGGCATAAAAAAACCGCCCAACGCAAATTGAGCGGCTTTCAGGTTCTGCGGCAAACGTGCCTGGGATTTACTGCTCGGGCGCCGGGTGCTTGGCCGCCACTTCCTTCAGCAGGGTTTGCAGCTCACCGTTTTCATGCATCTCACATACGATGTCGCAGCCGCCAACCAGCTCACCGTCCACCCACAGCTGTGGGAAAGTTGGCCAGTTGCCGACTTTGGGAAGATTGGCGCGCACATCCGGGTTAGACAGCACGTCGACAAAGGCAAAACGCTCACCGCAGCCCATCACCGCCTGGGAGGTGCGGGCCGAAAAACCACACTGAGGCTGGTTAGGAGAGCCCTTCATGTAGAGAATAATCGGGTTGTCTTCGATCTGCTTTTTGATCGTTTCAATAATATCCATTGCTACCACCTGTTAATTCGGTTCATTCGAGCTCAGTAGGCGCCGCATTTTACAGGTTTTGGCCAAAAAACGCTCGTAATCACTGAAACACGACCTGCAAGAGCTGGTTGTTTTTTGACCGCTAAAAGCCGACGCAATTCCCCGCAAAAAAAGGTTGTCATTTTCATGGAAATCATTACCATATGCGCCTTCTTTAAGGGTCGTTAGCTCAGTTGGTAGAGCAGTTGGCTTTTAACCAATTGGTCGCTGGTTCGAATCCAGCACGACCCACCATACATAAAAAGGGCTGCCTGCCAAGGTAGCCCTTTTTTTGTTTGGCTGACCGAACAGGGCTTGGTTCCTTACGCCGGTTCGACAAAACGGCTCTACCCAATTAACGGGGGATGGCACTCATCGCACCCTGTTGATAATACCGTCCCATCCACAATGGGCGGCTC
>PAKT01000072.1 GCA_002710725.1 Spongiibacteraceae bacterium | reverse complement strand
CTGCCTCGACGAACACCGCCAACAGCGCCTGCGCGCGGTGATTTTCATCGGCGATGCCGTTGAGGAATCCGTCGACGAACTGTGTGCGCTGGCGGGCGAATGCGGCTTGCGCAAGCTACCCCTGTTTCTGTTTCAGGAGGGGAAGGACCCGGACGTGGCGCGCTGCTTCAAGCGCCTTTGCCAGTTAAGCGGCGGCGCCTACGCCACTTTTGACGCCGCCAGCGCAGCTCAACTGAAGGCCCTGCTAAGAGCAGTGGCCAGCTTCGCCGCCGGCGGCATGGATGCGCTGCGCAAATTACCGGATAATGCCGCAAAACATCTACTGGAGCAGTTGTAGTGTTAATCCGTTTATTACTGGCAGGCGCGGTACTGTTTGCCATTGTGGCACTGGTGCGCCGGGCCAATCAGCAAAATCCGGCAGAGCGCCGGAAAACCTATATCACACTCGTCGTCACCGTCGTAGCAGGTGCCCTGGTATTGCTGTCGCTGACCGGGCGCGTGCACTGGATCGGCGCGCTGATCGGTGCGCTGCTGCCCTTTGTGCGCAAGGCCTTCCCCCTGCTGGTTAGGCTGGTGCCCTTTCTCGCCCAACAGCGCAAGGCCGGTGCGGCCAGCCGCGGCGCCACAACCGGCAATCAGTCAGCGGTGGACTCGCCCTGGCTGCATATGTCGATGGATCACGACAGCGGCGCCCTGGATGGCGAAGTCACACAAGGCGCTTTTGCCGGGCGCCAGCTCAACCAGCTGTCGCTGGATGAACTGAAACAGCTTTACGTCGACTGCCAGAGCGACGCAGATTCCATCGACCTGCTCAACACCTACCTGACCCACCGTTTCGGGAAGGACTGGAATCACTCGCGAAACCACGCCGGGACCGGCGCCATGAGCCGCGAACAGGCGCTTTCAATACTGGGGCTGAAAGAAGGTGCCAGCCGTGACGATGTGATCAAGGCCCATCGCAGCCTGATGCAAAAGCTGCACCCGGACCGGGGCGGCAACGACTATCTCGCTGCTCAGATCAATCTGGCCAAGGATGTCCTGCTCGACGAGTGACGCGCTTGTCATAGACAATACATCGATCGGAAACACTTCAGCGTTAACCTGCAGTTGAGGGAAAACATGATGACCTATGTGATTCAAAACCAGCATGGCCACTATCTCGGCAAAAACAAGGAATGGACAGACGGACGTGACCGCCGCATCGTATTTCGCTGTCAGGATAAGGTCGACGCGATCAATATGGTTTTTGAACTCAGCTCCAAGGATATTGAGCTGCGCGCCCACTATCGGGAGTGCGACGTCGACGACTTCGGCAACCCCCTGGTAGAAGCCTCCGCCACGCCGCTGTCCATCAGTGCCGAGGCGGATGAGAGCGAAATGCTTGAAACCAGCCACAACAACCCCCATATCTCTGCCTGATAAGGCTAACGGACAACTTCGATGCTCAGAATCGCGCTTTTTCTTGTAACCAACATTGCCATCCTGATTGTGGCGGGCACCGTCCTGAACCTGCTCGGCTTTTCCGGCTACCTGGAAGCGAACGGCGTTGACCTCAATCTGACGGCCCTGCTTATTTTCTGCGGGATCTTCGGCATGTCCGGCTCACTGATCTCGCTGTTCATTTCCAAATGGATGGCCAAACGCAGTACCGGCACCCGCATCATCACCAACCCGAGCAACAGGGATGAACAGTGGCTGATGCAGACGGTAAAAGAGCTGTCAGACAAGGCGGGCATCAGGATGCCGGAAGTCGGCATCTTCCCCTCCCACAGCTCCAATGCTTTCGCCACCGGCTGGAATCGCAACGACGCACTGGTTGCCGTATCGCAAGGGCTGCTGGAGCGCTTTCGCCGGGAAGAAGTGCGCGCCGTGCTGGCCCACGAAATCGGTCACGTTGCCAACGGCGATATGGTGACACTCACTCTGATTCAGGGCGTGGTAAACACCTTTGTGATGTTCTTCGCCCGCGTGATCGGTCACACCATCGATCGCGTAGTTTTCAAGACCGAGCGCGGCTACAGCTTCGGCTACTACATCGTTGTGATGATCACCGAAATATTGCTGGCCATACTCGCCTCGGCCATCGTGATGTGGTTCTCCCGCTGGCGTGAATTTCGCGCCGACCACGCCGGCGCGACCCTGGCCGATCGCCAGTCCATGATCGCCGCCCTGCAGCGCCTGCAGGCAGAACAGGGGATCGATCCCGGCGATATGCCCGGCGAGCTGACCGCCTTCGGTATTCGCAAAGCCAAAGGCAAGTCGCTGGCTGAACTGTTCAGCAGCCACCCGCCGCTGGAAAAACGGATTGAAGCCCTCCGTCACGGCGGTCACTAGTGACAAGTGCAGCGCCTTTTACCGAGGCCCGCGAGCGCCTGTGTGAGACGCTGCACGAGATGGCTGCCGCCAAACTGAGCCCCGGCAGCACCGGCAACGCATCCGTTAGGGTTGACGGCGGCATGCTGATCTCGCCAACCGGGGCAGCCTGCGCCAGCATCAAGCCGGCCGACCTGGTCTTTATCGATCAGCGCGGCCACACCGAAACGGGTGCGCTCAGGCCGTCCAGCGAGTGGCATATGCACAGTGCCATTTACCAGGCGCGACCCGAGGCAGGCGCTATCGTGCACTGCCATTCCCGCTACGCCACCACCCTCGCCTGCCTGGGCAAGACCATCCCCGCCTACCACTATATGATTGCCGTTGCCGGCGGTGATTCCATTGAACTGGCGGACTATGCCACCTTCGGCACCGACCAGCTCGCCAGCGCGGTGATTAAGGCGCTTAACAAACGCAAAGCCTGCCTGATGGCCAACCACGGTCAGATCGCCTTCGGTTCAAGCCCCGAGCAGGCATTGGCCCTGGCCATTCAGGTAGAAGATCTGGCGGCGGGCTACTGCCAGTGCCTGACACTGGGTGAGCCTCGCCTGCTGAGCACAGATGAAATGAACGAGGTGCTGGCGAAATTCTCCAACTACGGTCTGCAACCACAACAACCCATGCAAAGGCGTTAAATTAATCTCAATCAAAATCACTGTAGGGTATTGGCGGCTCGGGCGGGGTGGGCACCGGGTTCCAGCGATCTTTAAAGGTGTAACGCGCGTAAAGCGTAAAGTGATTGGGCTCGTAGAAATCGGCGCGCTGAATATCGGCCGCTGCCCCCACGTACCAGTGGTCACTTATGCGCTTTTCAACCGCTGCCTCCAGCGTGAAACCAAAACCACCGCCGGACGACGAACCCTCTCCGTAGCCAAAGGGCGCATCTTCCTTCGACCAGGAGTGGCTCACCGAAGCACCGACCATGTAGGAAAAGTCGTGACCGCGACGTCCGAAGTAGCGCACCGGCAGTGACAGCGAAAGATAGTTCTGCGGACTGAAGTAGCCGCCGTTATCAAGGCCCCTCAGCTCCAGGTTTTTGTCATAACGCAGATGCAGCAGGTTCACGCCAACCCGAATATTGTGCGGAACAGACTCCCTGGAACGCCAGTAGACGCCACCCAGCACACCAAAACGATTGTTGTCTTCGACCCGCTCGCCGGTCAGTTGATGAGCCTGCAGGCTGGCCCAGTAGCCCACCTCGCCGCCCAGATCGTAACTCAAGCCGAGCTTGGCGCCGGTGCGCACCACGCCCCCCCAGTTGCTTCCCTGAAAACCACTGGCCTCGGCCGGCACTTCCATACCGGCATACGACAGCGTTGTACCCACTTCCGGACGCCGCGACAGATTCAGTTTCCAGCCAACATCGCCGACGTCGCCGGCCAGACCGACGCCTCCAACCCAGGTACGCTCACTGAAGCCCTGCGGGGTCGTACCCAGGTCCATCCACCAATCTTCTGCACGCCAGCCCAGACCAAGCGCGATGCCGGTTTGTTTTTCGCGAAACTCTATTCGCTGGGTTGTCAGCGGGCTCAAGGTGGGACGGTCGATATAGTCCACGTCACCGCTGTCCAGACTGACGTAGTCGATCCGCGCCAGTAGATGTCCGTCCCATTTCGAAATCGGGTACAGGATTTCTATCGGCACCAGAAAAGCTTCTTCGGTATCCTCCCGCTCGCTGAAATCCAGACCAAACCAGATGTGGCCATCTTCGCGCGCGCGCACCCGATCAACGGTGCTCCTTGCGCTGCGGGTCAGCCAGTTACTGTCGGCAGCGGCGTACAGCATTATCGGGTCACCGGCGGGGCTCAGCCCGGTTTCTTTCTCAATGGCCTTGAGCGCCAGTACTTCGGAGGTTTTCCAGGCTTTAATTTCCTCTGCCAGCAGCATGGCATTGCGCAGTTCGAACGCCGACGCGTCGCCGCGCTGCTCAACATCACTCAACAATGCGTCTGCCCGCTCGTGATCGCCCAACTGATGCAGTGTGTCAGCAATCAGGACGACTTCACTTGGTGTGCGTCGCTCCGGGTTTTTCAAAAGCTGGTGCCGATAGTCGGCGTACACAGCTTCATAGCCGAGTCGACTCGCCATACGCACTACACCCAATTGCGCTGCAAGCTGATGACCTCCGGCAAGCGCCGCCGATTGCTGGTAGAAAGCATAGGCCACGTCATAGTCGCCGCGGTTTTCAAAGCCCCGAGCCCGCCGCACAACAAAGCGGGCGTTGAGGCGATCAAATTGGGCCTTTTGCTCCGCGCTCATCTCTTTTGAACTCATGCCCGCATACCAGGCGCCAAACGCTTCCAGCTTGTCGAGCGCCAGCAGCAACTCACCATAGGCCAGCTGTCGATCAAGCGGCCAGGCATCGGTCGGCTTCAGGCCGTCGACGATGCGTTCAGCGCGATCAGGTCGATCGATGGCAAGCCATTGCCTGGCAACACGCATCTGATTATCCGGATCCTGGCGGTAGTCAATTTCCATCTGGTTCAGCGTAGCTACCAGCATCTCATTGCTGCCATCGCCGACGCGCGCTAACTGCTGGTCGAATGCCAGTCGTCGCAAGTTGGCTTGCATCGAATCGCTACGCTGGCTTAGGGGTATGCCTTCCAGCGTAGCGACGGCCTCGTCCAGACGATCCCTGCTCTCGAGATAGAGCGCGTAGGCAAACTGCATATCAGGTGAACTGTCAGACTGCGCCCAATCCGCCATCAAGCTGTCTGCCCGTTGAGTCTTGCCCAGGCTGACCAGAGCGTAAGCAATATCAGCCCGCTGCCAGGCAGAGCCTGGTTTCAAATCAAGCGCGCTCTGAATCTGGTCCAGCGCAGTGTCCCGATCACCGCGAGCGATGGCGTGCTGAATCGATACCAGCGCATTTTCAAGTTGCCAGGCCCTCAGACGATCGGCTATCTGAGCCCGCTGTCCTTTGCTGTAGCTGAATGCAAGTTCCATCGCTGCACCGCGATTGTCGCGTTCAGCCAACAGTTCTACCCGCCCCCACAGTGAGGGTTCGTGCAAAGGCTCGACACTCAGCGCCTGGACATAACGCCTGTCTGCCTCGGCGTAGTTACCCCTTATCTTTTCTATTTCAGCCAGACGTTGATAGGCTTCAGGCGCAGCAGGGTTTACCTTGATGTTCTCGCGCAGCAGCTCCTCGGCTTCGCGGTACTGACGCTGTTCAATCATAAGATCCGCGCGGTCCAGATTGGCCCAGTAGAGCGACGTATTGTAGAGGGCGTCCCACTTGGATGTCAGATCAGGATCGAGATTGTTGTTCCGGGCTCGTGCAAAGTAATCTAATGCCTTTGCCTGGCGTCCTTCTCGCAGATACACCATACCCAAGCCACCCAGCACTTCCTCATCCTTGGGGAAGCCCTTGAGTGCCTGGAGCAATTTCCCTTTCGCCTTTTTGGTCTTGTCGCGATTCAACAGCGCGAGACCTTCTTTCCTGGCTCGGTAATGCGGGTTCTGCAGGCGCTGCTGCTCGGCCTTGAACTCTGCCTGCGCTGCTCTATAGCGCTCCTGGATGTCGATATCGCCCGGGTAGCGGCTGGCAAGCTCCCGGTATTCAGCCAGCACATCGCGACTGATGGCCTGGCTATTCAGTACACGAAGCCAGCTGTCTGCTGCCTGACGACCAAAACCATAACCGTAAGCCAGGCGCCTGTAAGTGTTCAAAGCCCGCCGGCTATCGGAATTATTGCGCATGAGGTGATCGGCGAGCGCAAGCTCAATTGGCGGAACATCGGGATATTCCGAGTCCAGTCTTTTCAGCGCCTGAAAGGTTTCCTGCCAACGACTCTCAAGGCTGGCCTGAGTGCGTAGATACTCGAGTTCCAGTGTCAGGGTTGGCCGTCCATCAGGGAACAGAGAATCGTAGCTTTCAAGCGCCTTGGCATGACGGCCCGCGGTCGCCAGAAGGCGAGCCTGTTGCAGTTCCCGCTTGCGCGTAGTTTCAGCGTCGATTAAATCCGACAGCTGACGAGCGCCCGTTGAATTGGGATAAGCGCTCTCATACTTTTCGAGAATGTCACGGGCGCGCTGATTATTTCCCGATAACAAGGCCTGATACGCTTCAAAGAACAATGCCTGCCGATGCGCGGGAGCGATGGCTTTCAGTTTGCTGAGCGCCTCGTTCAACAGATCCGGACGACTCATGACTTCGGCGAGATGCAGGCGCCGAATGAGTTCGCGCAGATCCCGCTCATCGGGGGCCGCGGTTGAGTACCCTGCCGGATCACCAGACTGCTCTACATCGACCTTGAGCTGAGTTTCCGGACGCACGTCTTCCGGGGCCCAATATCGCTGATATGCCCACCAGACTATTGCGCCAAGCACGATTAATGGCAGCGCCTGTAACACTGTACGACCCGTTACGCGCACACATCCTCCCACACCAGCTGACGCGCGCTACCCTGGCGCAATTCGCGCCAGGCCGCCCCACAACAACTGAAATTCCATTCCAGCCGGTTCCGCCCCGCTCTCGCGCAGTCAGCCACCCGGCACGTCAGTCGACTTCCACACGACGCCGCGCAATCAGTGTGACGATACGCCACAACAGGGTTGCCAAGGCCACGGTGACCAACAGGGCGACAAAAGCCAGCAGCAGCGGATACTCAGACAAGTGAAACCACAGCAGGTCCAGCAGCGGCAAAGAACCGACATAGTAGGTGTCACCTACGTGATAACTGGCCACTTTATCGCCTCTCAGCGTTACCGCCGAGCCGAACATGAAGCTATGCTTGCCACCATCGGAAAGCGCACGCTGAACAAGGCGAAGATCCGTATCGTGAGCAGCCAGTACTGACACCATGCTGCGATTACGACTGACCGGCGACTCCACACCCACCAGCGCAGCAAATCCGCCATTGGCAGTGATACTCACATTCTGACGTTCATCACTATCGGTATCACTGCGCCAGCGACGAAATTCGTTACCGGTATTGCGCACCGGCAAACGCAGGAACCGCTCGCTGGCATTCACCGCCAGATTCAGATTGTCCATATCCCCAGAGCGCCCACTCAAGGTATTGTCGACACCGATCGCGAGAATATCCTTGTCTGCCAGAAGCTCTTCATTCCAGCTGTCTGACACCGTGAGATTCAACCCGGGAAAGCCGGCACGGCTACCCAGAAAACCGGCTAAATACAGCAGAGTTTCAACTTCTTCCCTGCTTGGTATTTTCGGCAAAACAAATACCGTCTCCGATAGATCTGCCATACGAACGAAAGGAAAACCCGACGTTGCAAAGGCGTGCAGGTTTGGCATCTCCAGATAGTGAGGGAAACCAGTGAAATCCAGTGTTGAGGTAGGGTCGATGACGGCCTGGTAGTTGTTCGCCGTAACCGCCAGGCAGTGACCATCCTGAACACCCGCGAACGCAAACTGAAAACTCATCTCGTTGTTGTTGCCGACCCTAAACGACGGCAAGCGGACAGTATCTCCCTGGTCACGCAATACATCGCTCAACAGAGGAATTCGCATACGCTTTTCCGTGCCACTGATACCCTCACTGGTCAGCTTAAACGCCTCAATAAAGTCACCGTTGACGCGAAAACTCATACTGGAATCGGTCGTATCCTTGACCAGGGGTGTATAGCGGTAGTTCAGCTCCATCGGAATACCGCGGCTTTGCCAGGTAAACAGGTCGGGCGGCAAAGCAAACGTCAGATTGATTGGCGCAGGCAAACGACCTTCAACCTGCAGCTGGGCAGGGTCGTCTACCAGCTCGGCAAACTGTACCGGCCGATCTGTGCGCACCCAGTTTGGCGCATCGTAGGGCTGGCGAGGCTGCACATCCGAAATATGGTTTACGGAAGCCACCGAACCGCTGAGAAGATCGGTACCGAGGGCCAGGCCGCGCACCGCAGTTTTCAGGTCTGCATCGTCGCGCCCCTGAATCAGGAGCAGCTTGACGTAAGGGTTATCCGGGTGCGAAACGATCTGCAGCGTGGGCTTGCTGACGTCGGGAAAATCCCTCAGAAAATCGGGCCTGTTATCGTTGGTAACGAAAACTATTGCGTGCTGCTCAGGCAGCTTGTCAACAAACACCGGGAACCGCGATTCTCGCCACTCGGCCAACGAGCCGAAATAGGACGTCGCCATCGCCGCCGCTTCAACCGTACCCAAGTGGAAGTTGGGGCCAAATACCACAGGCAGGAAAAGCTTGCGGAAATCTCGCTTGTCGAAGAACGGGGCCGGCAGCATGGCAAGATCATTGGCCAGTTTCAGCTTGCGTTTCTTCAGGTGAAGCTCAGAGGTTTTGCTCAATGTCAGCCAGATACTGGGATCGTCGGGGTTCCAGCACTGTTTATCCAGGTGCCCGATCAATTGCATTCGAATCTGGTTGTACTCACCAAAAAATTTTGGATTGAGCTGAACTGTCGACTGCAGCGGATTACCGGCGCCGGCATCCGCGAAATGCACGACTTTCTGCAGTTCGTTATTCAGGAAGACCTTGAGATGGGAGTATAGCGGCGCAAGGGCAGGGGACGCGGTAAAATCCAGCTCGATGTGCGCGGATTCCACCACCTCATCCAGGCGAGAACCGAAACCAATCGTTCTCGACCCCTGACTGCCCAATATCTCAAAACTGTCAGAGTAGCCCATCTCAGCCACGGTGCGGCTGTCCTGAACCAGGCTTCGCGGGTCTGCCGGATCCGTCGGCTGCTGGGCCAATGCTACGGCACTCAGCAAGGTGAATGGCACCCCAAACTTCAAGATTCTGTTAACCAAGGTTCTTCTCCTCACAAGGCTTTAGCCTCAACTCTCACAGGCGCAACGGATCTCAACGAACGGATAATGAAACTGATACCGCGGACAATCCAAGGCAAGGGGCGTGGCCCACTCTCCAGTGATATTCTCAGGCCCTGCGCAGCGGCGCTGACAACCTGACCAAAACTGACACCCGGGCGATCTATGTCATAGTCGCGCTTCCAGCGGACCCACAAATCCGCTCTGGCAAAGGTGCATTGAACGTAGTCAATTTTCTGCTGCCGCGTCATCGGCTCCAGCCTCAAACCCAGCATCTGATTATTCGAAAATACAATGCGAGCCGGGAACGAAAACGTGCGGTTTGCCCGCTGCAACTGTATATCGACGCGGGTGTAATCCCCCACGACGGAGCTGTCCTCCAGATCAATGCGCAGACCACCGATCGAAAAATCCCGCAGCGAGGCTTGATAGGCCCGACCGTTGGGCAAGCGGATACTGGCCGGCATATCCACCTCAACACGCGGTGCCGAACGCACCTGCTTTACCTCGCCGGCTACAGCCACGGCCGCGCACAGCAGAATAAGGTTGTACAGCACCCAACCCAGGTTGACCAACACCGCAGCAACTTCATCCTCCGGTCCAAACGCAATGCGCACGCCGCCCCAGATAATCCCGGCGATATTCAGCAGGATCAGAAAAATATAGGGTTTGGAAATCACCCAGTCATAGTAAAAATTTTCAACCTTACCCCCTTTGGCAGTTACATTGAACTTGCCTTTATCGGGAGCAAACAGGGCTACCGTGGTTGGCCTGGCCACATACCACGACAGAACAATTTCATACACCTCGCCCCAGAAGGAATAGCGATATTTTCCCTGAGTGGTCGAGTTCACCACTGAAGCCAGAAACATATGGGGAAGAACATACAGCAGCAGCAGCGCCGCTGGAGCAAAAATAATGTAGGTATGAAGCAGCAGAAAGGCCAAGGGAGCGGTCAGAAAGACCAAGCGGGGTATCCCCGCCAGAAAATGCAGCATGGCATTGAAATAGCACAGCCGCTGACGCCAGTTAAGGCCCGGGCCAACCAGGGGATTGTCCAGCCGCAGAATCTGAGCCATGCCGCGTGCCCAGCGAATGCGCTGGCCAACGTGGGCAGACAGGGTCTCAGTGGCCAGCCCCGCCGAGACTGGCGCTCGAAGGTAGGCAGAGTTGTAGCCTTTACGATGCAGCCGCAATGAGGTGTGGGCATCTTCGGTCACGGTTTCAACGGCTATGCCGCCTATTTCTTCCAGTGCATCACGGCGTATCACCGCACAGGAGCCACAAAAAAAGGCGGCATTCCAGAGATCATTGCCATCCTGGGTCAGGCCATAAAACAGCGTGCCTTCATTGGGTATCTTGCGAAAATTACCCAGATTGCGTTCGAAGGCATCGGGCGAATAAAAATGATGGGGGGTCTGCACCAGCGCGAGTTTGGGATCCTTCAGAAACCAGCCCATGGCCACCTGGAAAAAGGCCCGGGTCGGAATGTGGTCGCAGTCAAAAATCGCCACATAGTCCGCACTGGTTTTCTTGAGCGCGTAATTGATATTACCGGCCTTGGCATACTCGTTGGTTGGGCGGCGAATGTAGTTAACATTCACTTCCGCTGCAAAGTCTTTAAAACTGTCGCGCTTGCCGTCATCGAGGATATGGATGCGCAGTTTTTCTCTGGGCCAGTCCAACCCCAGACAGGCAAGTACAGTCGCCCGAACAACATCCAATTCTTCGTTGTAGGTTGGGATCATCAAGTCAATCGTGGGCCACTCGTCTGTATTGTCCGGAAGCTTTTCGGGTGAGCGGCGCAAGGGCCAAATGGTCTGGAAATACCCAAGTAAAAGAACCAGCCAGGCATAGGCCTCCGCCAACAACAGGATTATTCCCAGAATCAACCCCAAGGTGTCATCAAAGTTAATCGTCGAGGACACGCGCCACCAGATGTAACGGAAGCTGACGATCAGCGACAGCATCATCAGCATCAACGCCGGGTAACGGCCCGGCACCTGGCGCAGGATCAGTGCTGTAATGATCAACGCGCTGACGAAGCCGGCCTGAGCCGTAAGACTGAACGGTACCGTAATGCAGATAAACGCCAGAAAGCCCGCAAACCCGAGCAACAGACTCATTGTGAATCCGGCCAGCTCCCAGCTTTCCCGGGGGGGCTTAGCGCCTTCAGACTCAGTGTTTTCGCGCCTGGCAAAGGTATGCTGAAGCTTGCGGATGGACAAACGGGTCAGCGCCACCAGGCGAAACAGTACACGCCTTGAACGAAGGTCAGCCAATCGGTAAAACTGTCTGATTCGGCGTCGATCCCGCGTGCTGACCTGCTTGAACAACAGCAACCAGATCAGCTGAATCGGCATTCGCAGCAGATCGCCCAGACGAGGTCGACTGAGGTCAACGTGGGGGAACAGAACCTTGAGCAGGCGCCAGCTTGGCACACCAAAAATTTCAGGTTTGAGAAAGCAGTACGAAAAGTACAGCCAGGCACCTACCAGCAACCGTCCAATTCGCGAGTAACCACGCGCACCGCGGTATTCATCGTAGCGCGCTTCAAACATTCGCTTGATGTCTGGCTTGAACAGCCAGCGCAACACGCTGAGCTGGGATCGACGAACCACGAGGCGGTCAGAACCACCTGTGTCACGACTCATGACCTCTCCCCCACCAGACTCGCCTGACACCAGATAGCCAGGGCGTGAAACTCTCGCGCCGCTTCGCTGTCTGGAGAATACTGGAAAACGGTACGAAGACTGGCAAAGGCCTCCGCCAACGCACTGTCCGCGCCGATCCGAATGGGAACCATCCGCGAAGCAAATTCCTGTCGAAACACCAGTGACAGATCCCGGTTGATTGCCACTTCGGGGGCCGCCCGATTGAGCAGCAGGTGATAGTCAGCCGCTGCGTTTCGCACCCGTGTACTGAACCGAAGACTGGTATACGCGGGCGCCTCCGGCGGCACTGCGAGCAGTCTCAGCGAGGCCGATTTCGAAAAGGCGTGCAGCATCGATTCAAAAGCGGCGCTGTGCTGAGAGACCAGGGGCGGCGCGTCGACAATCAGCCAATCGGCGGCCGGAGAAAAGCCCGCCTGTACCTGTTCAGCAAAAGCGACCAGTGCCTCCTGCGGAAACGCGAGAAAGCGCTCGTAGGCATCACCGTCCAGCTCGCCAAAAGGAATGACTCGACAACTGCCCCCGGCCCCAAAAACAGCAACCTCCCAGGCTTGATCCGCCACCAGACGTCGCGCCCAGCCATCCGGCTCACAGGGATCAACGCTGGCATGAAGGCGCAGATCATTGCTCTGGCACAGATCCAACAATAGACAGCTGTACCCCAGCTGCTGCATGGCAGCCGCCAGATTGGCTGCAACGGTACTGCTTCCCCCACCCCCGCGGACGCTGCGAACCACAACAACACGCATCAAGATGACGATTCCTGAGCCTGATCGGCTTCTTCAGCAGGCTTTTGTCTATGCAACAGACGCAGCAAGGGCCACTTATCCAGAACGGAGTGGTATTCCAGGCGCTCGGTGACTTCTTTATAGCTGAGATCTTTCCTGCCGAATGACTGATAAACCGTGCGAATATCTTCGCTCAACTCGGACATGCCCTCGACTTCCCCTTTGACTTGCCGGCGCCTGTGCCGAACCCGGCACCCCGTAAATAAATCACAGCCGTAACAGTAGCTTACTGTAGTCACAAGCAGGCGACACTTGCAACGTCTAGTTCTTCCAAGTGGAACACTTTGCCAGTATATTCAAAGTGTTGCCGGCAATCGATCCAGATCGCATCAAATAGCGTTTATACTGGACTTGAAATTCAAAACTCTGTGCTGGTTTGAGGAGCTCTTGTGGCAGAACTGAACAGCCTTCCCCTTTCCCTGCGCGCTCTCCATACCGGCGAACTGTACTTCTGCTTTACTCCTGCACTGGCCGACACGGCAACGGCGCTGGTCGACCTGGATCAGAGTTGCCAACACATAGCCGTAGTAGCCCAGGTAAACCAAGCTACCTACCTTGATTCAGTCCCTCATGGTCTGCGCCCGGCTCTGACTGAAATGCTTGCCCGAGCCTCTTCCAGCTGGTTTGCCCGCTCCGACGGCAGCGACCGCAGTAACAGCTTTTTCCAGCTGCTGGGCGATGTGCGTCGAGCCCGGGTAGACAAAAAGTCCCTGCTGGTAATCATAGTAGAAGAAACGACCTTCAGGGCCTGCAAAGAGGAAAAGCTTCGGCAGGAGTTTGCCCGCTGGCAAACACTCGCCTCGGAACGTTCCCTGTCGGTGCTGTTTCTTGTTGCCGGCGAGTACGCCTCGGTCAAACCGTTACTGATGCGCATGAACACCTCCATTGCCGGGCTCGCCTCACTACAGACTCTCGGCACGGCTTGCTGGAACCTTCAGGTCTATTTCTGGCACAGCCAGAGCGACGTTCTGGCAGATACTGTTTATGAACTGACCCAACACAGCACCACCCGGTTCGAGCTTTCGGAACAGATCATCAGCGCCTCGACTTCGGACAGCTCAGGGCGGGATCCCGAAAGCGCCGATCATGATGATATCTATATTGCCGCTGAGGCCATTGATCAGGAGTTCGACGAGGCAGATGATCAGCCGTTCACACTGATAGCCAACACCAACCAGGAATTGATGCACGAACTGCCAGCCATCGAGTCCGCGACCGTGGTGTTTGCCTGCACCGCAGCCTATCAGGCTCGCGACCTGGCCTCATTTTGCTATACCTTGCGGCGAAAGTATGGGCGCAGCATCAAACTGATTGTCCGGGAGACTGCGCGATGCCTGCGTTATACCGACGAGCAGTTATTGCTGAAAGCCGGCGCCAGCCTGATCTTGCCCCATTCAGTGGACTACGCCTCCTTTATGAGCTTTGTTGAAGCCCTGCACGGCCAGTGGTTCGGTCGCGCCTTACCACCCAACCTGGACGGATTGATGGAGAGCTGGACGATCAGCAGCCTGTCAGGTTTTTTTGAGCCGGATGAGTTCGCCAGCCACGCTCGCCATATATTCACGGTTTCACGCCAGCATAAGACCGACAGCACACTGGTCGCCCTGACGCCCTACGCCAATGTCAGCGCCAAGGACTGTCTGAGCCTGTGCCGTATTCGCCGGGAAGGCGACCTGGTCACTCTGGGCGACGACAGGCTCTTTATTCTGTTCAGGGCCTGTCGCCCCACCGATGTCAACGTGGCGCTCAAAAAATGCTTTGTACTGCCGGTTAATGATATCTTCGACAGTCGGCAACTGTTTACCGCACCGTCCATGGTCGACGACGCTCTGAGCAAAATAAGCCACATGAGCTGTGCTCTGGACCGTGAAAGTGGCAATGTGCTGATGCAGCATGAACAGGGCCAGAAGGGTATTAACTCCGCATCGCCTGCATATCGCGAAGACGGTTTGAAGCTCGCCGTTCGGCAAAACCTGACGCTGGCCCGGCCGTAGAAAAATGCCATAGCAGGCAAATTGATCAAACCTTTCGGCGACGGAAGGTAGTGAGGGGGTACTTACCGGCAACATGAATCTTGAATCATTTCTGATTACCGTCGGCATTTCACTGGCAGTGGGCATGCTGATCGGCTACTTCGCGCGCGAGTTTTTTCAGACAATCTACCGCGTATTCCACGATCTCTACGCCAGCCCCAAAACTCTGAAACGCTATCGCCCACCGTCCAGGCAAAAGGACTCCAGTAACGAATGAGTACACCAGAAAACACCAATGCGCCAGGCCCCGCCCTGCCAGGTCTGGGCTGGTGGAATATTTATTTCATCTTCAAATTCATTCTCTATTACCAAGGGAAAATGGGGTTTCATGCCCTGGAAAACCTGAGTTTTGCGGCGTTTTTGCTGGTCCCTGTCAAACACAAGGCGCTGAACACCGTACGCAATGTACTCGCTTTCCCTGCGGCACTTTGGCTGTTTCACTACGATTCCTTTTTACCCCCACTGGGTCGGTTGACTGCTCAGATTGAACAACTGCTGGAGTTCGAAACGAGCTACCTGATTGAACTCCTGGTGCGCTTCATCCCGGCCGGCGCTGTGCTGTCGCTTATCGCGCTGGCTGCAATCTACTACCTGTTGTCGCGTTTTTTCCGTATGAGCGTGGTGGTGGTTATGACCCTCGTGGTGCTGACATTCACGTCACTGCCTCAGGATCAGAGACCAGGAGCTCCATCGCCCGCAGCCACGACCGCGCCAAAGGCAATCACTGCCGGTATTCCCACCCACGATCTGGGTATCGATCGTTACCTGAATGAGTTTTTTCGCACTGAAAAAGATCGCCGGGTCGACTTCAGCCCTGCGGTGCGCTCCACCAATCCGTTTGACATTCTCCTCCTGAGCGTCTGTTCGCTGTCCTGGGATGACCTGGCCGTAACGAATCTGGCCGATCACTCATTTTTCAGCCGCTTTGATGTGATATTCGATCAGTTTAACGCCGCGACGTCCTACAGCGGCCCCGCACTGCTGCGCCTCACCAGAGCCAGTTGCGGCCAACCATCTCACGCAGACCTTTACAAAGACTATCCGGCACACTGCAATCTGTTTGACAGCCTGGCGCAGCTCGGCTATCAGCAAGCCGTGGTAATGAACCACAACGGTGAATTCGACAGCCTGCTGGAAAAAATGCGCCTATACGGCGGAGTGGAAGCGCCGCTGTTTCCGCAAGACGGCATGCCAGTAGCACAAAAAGCCTTTGAAGGCTCTCCGGTATACAGTGACCTGCAGGTCTTAAGTCGCTGGTGGCAAAACCGCCTGCTGAATATTGAACCCGGCAAACCGGTCGCCGCGCTCTATAACACCGTTTCCCTTCACGACGGCAATCAGGTGGTCGGCAAGAAACCCAGCTTTGGCGAAGCGAGTTATACCCTGCGAGCAAAAACCCTGTTGACAGAACTTGAACAGTTTTTCGACGTTCTCGATCAGTCGGAACGCAATGTAGTGGTTGTTCTGGTGCCGGAACACGGTGCGGGCCTGAGCGGCGATAAAATGCAGATACCCGGCATGCGAGAAATCCCCTCGCCCGTAATCACCCACATTCCCGTGGCTGTCAAATTCTTCGGCCGCGATATCCAGCGCCGGGACAGCATTGCTCACGTCAGGCAGCCGACCAGCTATCAGGCGCTGGCGCAATTGCTTGACAATGTGATCGAGCAGGACATTTACGGCAAACGTCGCTTCGTGGCCGCCGAAGTCGCCCGCGGACTGCCGGAAACGTCCGAGGTCTCCCAGAACGAAGGCAGCACCGTACTCAAACTTGGCGACAAACATTATATTTCTCTGGATGATCGAACCTGGAACCCCTACCCCAGTCAATGAGGTGCCAGGTCATAGAAAACAACAAATAAAATGATCCCTGCGCCAGCTTGGCGTTATGGGGTACACAGGGGCAACATGGAATTCAGGCACGTCAATACGCTCGGTTGGTGGAATGTTTACTTTGCAACCAAAGTGGCGCTCTACTTCCAGGGGTTTGGAGATTTTATTGTCCTCGCCAACCTTGCACTGGGCCTGTTTCTGCTTCTGAAAACCAGACACAAGACAGCTGCAGGCGCCCAACAGCTTATCGGCATCGTTATTGCCGTTGTCCTTATGCATTTCGAAGGTCTGCTGCCCGCGGTGTCGCTGGAACAGGGCGTGGGCTTATCGACAAGGCTCACCATCCTCGCATGGCCCATGCTGCTCACGGTCGGACTGGTCGGCCTGGCCTATCAGTATTTCTCACGTTTTATTGAGCCGGGCGTCGTCGTTGTCCTGCTGCTGGCCTGCGTGCTGCTGGACAAAAGCAACCTGCTCGGTGCCACCAACACTATGGTTCAACGCTTGGCGGGGGAAGAAACAGGGTCGTTAGTTGCCCCACTGGAAACACCGGATCCGGCACTCGACAAGTTGAGCGATACCGCCTTAAACGCGTCACTGGACGATTTCTTCCAACGGGAAAACCAGCGACAGGAACCGCTCCAGAGCATCGCCGAAAACCCTGACTTTGACGTTCTGATACTGAGCGTCTGTTCCCTGGGCTGGGATGACCTCGCCATGACGAGCCTGTCAGAACACCCGCTGTTCGACCAGTTTGATATCGTATTTGACCACTTTAACACCGCGACCTCATACAGTGGCCCGGCTGTTATCCGCTTGCTTAACGCCAGCTGCGGCCAGAAGCCCCACACTGAGTTGTTCAACAATGTCACCCCCCAATGCCAGATTGCCACGCAGCTGAGCCTGTTTGAGCCGGTATTGATGATGAATCACGACGGGAGCTTCGACAATTTCACGACTTTTATCAACCAACAAGGGGGCTTCGATGCAGGGCTGAATTCTAACGCCGACATCACTGTTGCCCAGAAATCCTTTGATGGCAGCCCCATATTCGACGACCTGGAAATACTGAGGCGCTGGCACTTGGACCGCGCTGAGCGGAAAAGCAACGAATTAGCCTTGTATAACACCGTATCGCTGCACGATGGCAACCGCATCATTGGCAGCAGGTCGGTTGGCCTTGAAAGCTACCGCCAGCGGACCAGCACCTTGCTCAATCAGCTTTCGCAATTTATCCGCACACTGGAAAACAGCGAGCAAAACACACTGTTGCTGCTTGTTCCCGAACACGGCGCGGGCCTGCGCGGCGACCGTATGCAGCTACCCGGTATGCGTGAGATACCCGCGCACAGCTTAACCCACGTGCCGGTGGCGGCGCGCCTGATTGGCACCAAGCGACTCGGTCCGGTAGCGCGCGTAACCAGCCAAACCAGCTATCAGGCGCTATCGGCTCTTATTAACAACGTGATTCAACAGCAGGTTTTCCAGTCAGAAAGCTATACACCGACGTCGCTGGTCAGTAATCTTCCCCATACTCGACGCGTTTCCCAGAACGAAGGCAGCACCGTGATGGAAGTCGACGGCAGCGATTTTGTCAGCCTTGATGGCCGCACCTGGTCACCCTACCCCTACTCAAAGTAGTGCAATTTATGCGATTGAAAATGCTTGGTCAGCGGTGGAGTCTATCGATACTTATGGGCGTATGGACTGGTTATGGTTCAGCCCAGACCACCCTTGACACCCAGCTTCTCGGTCTCGCCTCGCAAACGGATGTGTCAGCCTTTCTGTCGAATCCGGCCGCCCTGCACTCAACCTCACCGCGCTACCGATTTACACTGAATTCAGCCGGTGGCGGTTATTTTAATGACAAGCAACGCCTGCTGGATGATTTCGAAGACGCAGAAGAAGAAGGCGAGCGGCTTGAGCGCCTGTCATCTCAGCGCTTGCTGTTTCCCTCCGACTTCGAGCGCCAGATAGCCATTTTCGAACGCATGGACGGCAAGCTATTTACCCTGTCTGGCGGTAATATCACTGCGGTTTCCCTACCCGTTGAAACCCTCGACCTGACGCTGGTGAGCTCGGTTGTCAGCCGTCTGGCGACGGCCTTTCATTACGATCCGGAAGATGCAAACCGACTGCGCACTGCTCCGGTACTGGGCATTGTGTCGCCGCCGGATCTGGAGTCGCGCATTATCATTCAGGGCATTGCGGTCAGCGATATCGGTATCAACCTGTCGCACAAGTGGGAGCGCTTTTCCAATACCCGCGTAGGTATCACCCTGAAGTACCAAGGCGTCAGATTGCTCGACAAAGCAATCGAGATTGACGACTACGAAGAGATCACACTCGACGAGTTCGAACGCAGCGTAGAAACTGACCACCACATCAACGCCGACGTCGGCATTTTCAAGCAGTGGACGCGCTACTGGTATAGCTCCTTGGTGGTGAAATCACTGAACAGCAAAGCCTACACCAGCAAGGCGGGTAACGAGTACCGCCAGCATCCCGGGGTCTACGTCGGCCTGGCCTACACTGGCGATCGCAGCCTCGCCTCACTGGATTGGGATATTGTCCCCAGCCAGCGGCGCTTTGGCTTGCTCGACGATGAGCAGCGCGTACGCTTGAGCGGCCAGTACCGTTTGAATCACCGCTGGCATGTCAGCGGTGGTGTGGAAGCCATTGTCGAAGGCAGAGACAACGACTCGCTGTCTCTGGGTGCCGGCTACCATTGGGACAGTGGCGCGGCGGTAAACATGGCGCTGATTTACGCGGGGCCGCGCGAGTTCGGCGGCTCCATTCAGGTTCGCTTCCCCTTCTGGAAGCGTGACAGCGAATGATCTGCAAAGCGCTTAGAAAACAACGCTGACATCCACGCCATAGCTACGTGGCTCGTCAAAGGCTCCTACGCGGATCAACCAGGGAGATAGCTGGAGTCGCTACGAGCAAGGCCTTCTGGGTACTTGCCTTTATCCCCCGTTTAGTTCGCTGATGTTTATTTACCCGCAGCCTGTCGCCCCGCCAAACGACCAAAAAAGGTCACATCGGCTACTGACATGCCGCTGGCATAGCCCGCCGATGTTCTCGGGATACCGGCAACCGTGCGACCAGCCGCGTACAAGCCGGGAATCTCGCTGCCGTCTGGCCGCAACACCTCGCCGGTCGGCCGCGCCTCCAGGCCACCCAGGGTAAAAACCGGCGGACGGATCTGGTCCAGCGCATAACTCACCAGCGCAAACGGCCCGCTATCCAGTGGCATCAACCAGTCTTTGGCTTTGTGAAACAGAGGATCCTGGCCCAGAGCGGCATGGCGGTTGTAGAAGTCTACGGTGTGCTGCAAAGCACCTTCGGGAAAGCCGGCTTCCGCCTCTACTTCAGCCACACTTTCGCCGACCGCGACGATGTCGACCTGCAAATAAGCTGGCCGATCAAAGTGTCGGTTATCGATAAACATGAAAATCCGGCCACCGCTTTGCTGAACCGCAAAATGACCGAGGCGGGCAAGATAGACATCTTCGTTCACGAAGCGCTGACCCTGTTCGTTTACGAAAATCCCGTAGGTCAGCTGGGGCGGCGGGTAGTGAGCAATGCCGACAAAGGCTTCGCCCATATTGATGATATTGCCGCCGGCGGCCTGCCCCAGCCGGATGCCATCACCACGATCACCGGGGTTGCCGTGGCGGGTCGCAATGGAGTCCAGCGACGGCAGGTATTTGCGGGTCATGGCTTCATTCATGATAAAGCCGCCGGTGCACAACACCACACCCTTGCGGGCTTCGATGGCGACCTGTTGATTGTCGATTTTGGCAATGGCGCCAACCACCCGGCCCCTGTCGTCCTGCACAAGTGCCGTAAGCTTCGCATCACAGCGAATAGCGACACCGGACTCCTGTACCCGTGCCATCAGGTGGCCCATAAAAACCAAACCCCCGCTGTGATCCGCATCGGCCGGCAGGTGGCCACGCGGCGCCGGGGTCACGCTTTCAATGAAGGGCCAGGCGCGCTCATTACCCGTGTACTGCAGGGAATCGCCGGTCATGGCCACCACGTCGCGGCCACTGAAAAAACTGCGCTTGTAGGGCACACCAAGGGATTCGGCCCAGTCAAAATGCTCTACCGCGCCGTCAACAAACAGTTTAAGCCGCTGCTCGTCGCAGTTGTCACCAAAGCAGGCTTTCAGGTAGCGGTAAAAATTATCGCGGCTGTCCTCAATACCCAGATCCCGCTGCAGCGCGGTGCCACCGCCGAGATACATTTCGCAGGCCGACATCTGGGTGGAGCCACCACCGCCGCTGGAGGACTCCAGTACCATCACGTCGGCACCGGCAGCACGGGCTTCCAGCGCTGCACTGGCGCCTGCGCCGCCAAAGCCGGCTACCAGAACGTCCGTCCGGAGATCAAATTCGGGGATATCCCGCAGGGGGACAATATCACTCACGCTCGCCTCACTATTATCGTTATAGACCACGCCTGCCGCGTTATGCAGGCATGGCACTATCTATAACACAAAAACATTTTTAGAGAAATGTTTCTATATCGGCAGAATGGGGGAGTAGCGAAAGCAAGAGATTCAACCTCGCCGCCATCAAAGGCGGCGAGGTTGAGTGGGCGAGAATCAGGCAGCTGCCTGTTTTTCAGGATCGAAAGTGATAGGCATCGCCTTGATAGTATTGATAAAAAACGAACGCATATAGGTCACTTCGCCGGCGAATTTCGGGTTGCGCAAGCGAGGAATCATTTCTTCAAACATGATGCGCAGTTCCAGCCGCGCCAGGTTCATGCCCAGGCAGAAGTGCTCACCAATCCCAAAGGCACGGTGTTCCCGGTTGATGGCCTTAAGGCGCTTGTGGCGGTGAATATCGAATTTCATGGCATCGTCGCCGAAGACGTCTTCATCGTGGTTGACCGCATGATAGTGCAATACGACCTTGTCGCCTTTCTTGATGTTGTAGCCATTCCACTCGATATCCTGAGTCGCGGTGCGGCGCATCGCGATAAAGGCCGTGTTGTAGCGCAGCATCTCTTCAACAGCCATCGGGATATCTTCGGGGTGATCGACCAGATGCTGAAGCTGATCCGGATTTTCCATCAGCAGACGCATACCGTGGGCGGTGGCGGTGCGGGTACTTTCGTTGCCGCCAACCATAATCAGAATGAACATCCAGGCGAACATCTCTTCGGTCACCTTGACGCCGTCAACCTCGCCTTCCAGCAGCGCCTGCACGACCTGGCTGGTTGGGTTCTCGCGCTGCTTCTTGGCCAGCTCCATGGCGTACATGATCACTTCCATGGATACCGCATTGCTCTCGTCCGGGCCAGTGGCCACATCCGGGTCGTCGGCAAAGGCCATCACGTTGGTCCACTCAAAGAACTGCTTGCGGTCTTCCTGAGGCACGCCCAATACTTCAAGTATCGCAATCAGCGGCAACTCGGCGGCCACGTCTTCAACAAACTCACACTCGCCTTTGGCCGCGACGCGGTCAACAATGGCCTTGGCCTGCTGGCGCAGCCAGGGTTCCATCGCCGCCACGGCGCGCGGGGTAAAGGCATCGCGCACCACTTTGCGATACTTCATATGCTTGGGCGGGTCCATGGAGATGATGAAGTTTTCGTTCATAATCTCCTGGATTTCCTTCTGCTCCGGCGGCATTTCCATCGGGAAGGGGCCTGCTTCGGCGGAGGAAAACAAGTCGGGGTTCTGGGAGACAAAATCCAGCGCGTCCCGCTTAACCGCCGCCCAGTAAGGCACACCGTTGTCAGGGTCGTCGAAGTGAACGAAAGAACCCTGCTCGCGCAGCTTGCCCAGATCGGCATAAGGCATACCTTTGACATAGGCATCCAGGTCCAGCAGGTGGGTGAACGGACATTGACTCATAAGAACTTCCCTTCCAAGTTACGGTTTTTAATGGGTTTATTAAGGCGTGAATGCGTTTCGCGAGGGCAGCCGCCCCTTTTTTAATAAACTGGTAATTTACAGTAGCATACCGGCAATAACATTTCGGTTAAAATGTTTTTATGTCTGTGCTCGTATTACTGTCTCGTAATCATAAAGCCTTTGACCCGAGACACCGGCTTACCTAGATTGCGCGCAGACCAGATACCTTTGGAAGTGTAGATTATGCAGTGGAAACACGTCGACATCAGTGCCTTTGGCGGCCCGGAAAACATGAAAATAGTGACGGAAGAGGCCATGCCCGAACCGGCGCCCGGTGAAATACGCGTCAAAGTGCTGACCGCTGGAACCGGCTTTACCGATACCATCATCCGGCAGGGCCAGTACGTCGACGTCAAGGACAAGCCGCCCTTTACTCTGGGCTACGACTGGTTTGGGGTGGTCGATGCCCTGGGCGAGGGCGTAAGCCGCTTCAAAGTCGGCGACCCGGTGGCAGACCTGTCTGTGATTGGCGGCTACACCCAGTATCTCTGCATTTCAGAAGAGCGGGCCATCCCCTGCCCTGAAGGGCTCGACCCGGCCGCAGCCGTCTGCATGATGCTGTCTTATTCCACCGCCTACCAGATGCTTACCCGCGAATGCAGCCTCAAACCCGGCGACAGCATATTGGTGCACGCTGCCGGCGGCGCGGTGGGCACGGCGCTGCTTGAGCTGGGCCGGGAAATGGGTCTGAAGGTCTACGGCACCGCCTCCAAGGGCAAGCACCACCTGCTGCAGCATTTCGGTGCCACCCCCATCGATTACCACAAGGAAGACTTTGTCGAGCGCATCGCCCGCGAAACCGGCGGCCAGGGTGTCGCTGCAGTGTTCGATACCATCGGCGGCAAATACTGGGCGCGCTCCTACCGCTGCGTCGCCAAAGGCGGCAAACTGGTAGGCTTTGGCGCACTGCAGGTTACCACTGGTGAAGAGAAAATCCCCTCCCTCCTATGGGGATTTTTCAAGCTGCTGGTACTGTGGCAACTGCTGCCCAACGGCAAGCAAAGCGGCTTCTATAACATTCACACCCGCCGCGGCAAAAAGCCGGAAGAATTCAAGGAAGATGTCGCGACACTGATGCAATGGTTGAAGGAAGGTCGTCTCAAGCCCGCCATTGCCGGTATTCGTCCGCTGACCGACGCCGCTGAAGTTCATCGTCAGCTGGACAAGGGCGAGATCGCCGGCAAGGTGATTCTCGACTGCCAACTCACGGAATAACACTGCACAAGGAAAGCCTATGAAATTCTGGCAATGCCTCGCCATGCTCGACATGGAAGAACTCCCCACCTTGGCCAGGCATGCCGAAGATCTGGGCTTTGAAGGCATCACCCTCGGCGAACACCTGATCACTTTCGCCGAACAATACGAACACTACGACTACAGTAAAAACAGCGAGATTCGCTGGTACCCGGAAACCCACTGGCCCGAACCCTGGGTACAGATCGGCGCCCTGTCGCAGGTCACCACCACATTGAAATTCCTGAACACCCTCTACGTACTACCCCTGCGTGACCCCTTCCACGCCGCCAAGCTTATCTCTACCGCGGCCAACCTCTGCGATGGCCGTCTGATCCTCGGCGCTGGCATCGGCTGGCAGAAATCGGAATTTGAACTGGTTGGCCAGAATTTTCACGACCGTGGCAAACGCACCGATGAAATGCTGGCTGTGATGAAACAACTGTGGACGGGGGAATCCGTTACCTATCAGGGCGACTACCACCAGTTCCCTGCCCTGCAGATGTCGCCCCGCTTGAAACACCCGCTGCCCATTTGTATCGGCGGTTTCAGCGAAGCGGCGCTGCAGCGAGCCGCACGCAATGACGGCTGGGTCGGGGCGCAACACGAAATGGACGATATCGAAAAACTGATCCCGGCCCTGTGCCACTTCCGCGAACAGGCAGGGCTCCCCTGGAAGGGTTTTGAAATCGCCCTTGGCCTATACGATAACAGTGAGGCCAACCTGGAGCGCTGCCGCGAACTTGGCGTGACTATGCTATACCGCGAAGCTTTCTGCGACGAAAACGGTATGGCCAGCACTATGACGCTCGACGAAAAGCTGCGTGATATGGAGCAATTTGCCAAGCAGCACATCCAACAACAGTAACCAAGAAGAGCCGCACAATGACCGAGACCAAAACAACGTTTTGCCGCATTTGCGAAAATCAGTGCGGCCTGCTGGTAACCGTCGACAAAAATCGGATCACCCATGTCGAGCCGGACAAAGATCACGTGGTCTCGAAAGGTTTTGCCTGCATCAAGGGCCTGAGCATCGAGAAAATGCGCACCACCCCTGACCGCATCACCACGCCGCTGAAAAAAACCGACAAGGGCTTTGAAGCCATCAGCTGGCAACAGGCTTTCGACGAAATCGGTGCCAAAATCCGCCAGCTGCGCAAAGATCACGGTGACGAATCCGTCGGTGCCTATTTTGGTAACCCGATCAGCTTCAGCCCGCTGATGCCGATTTTCTGGACGGCCTTCACCCAGGGCCTGAATACTCACAAGGCTTACAATACCGGCAGTCTGGACTGCAACAACAAGTTTCTGGTCAGTCAGCACCTCTACGGCTCACCGATGGCCCTGACCTTTCCCGATATCGACAGGCTCGAGTGCCTGATAATGATCGGCGCCAACCCCGCCATCTCGAAAATGAGTTTTATCAACCTGCCCGACCCGGTGCGACGACTGCAGGAGGTTGAAGCCCGTGGCGGCAAGGTCTTTAACGTCAACCCGCGCCGAACGGAAACCGCCAAGGCCGTGGGCGAGCAGGTGTTTATCCGGCCCGATACCGATGTGTTTATGTTGCTGGGCTTTCTCAATGACATTCTGGCCAGGAATGCGGTCGACGAAGAACGCATCAGCCAGTTTATGTCCGGTTTTGAAGCCCTCAAGCCCCTCTGTGCCGATTGGACACCCGAACGCCAGGCAGAGTTAACCGGCATCTCAGCCGACCAGCTGCGCCGGTTAGTCGACAGTTACCTGAACGCGAACGGCGCCGCCCTTTACGCCTCGACCGGCATCAATCAAGGCAGTAATGGCACCCTCGCCTTCTGGCTGCTTGAAGTGATCAATGCGGTCACCGGCAATCTCGATAGAACCGGCGGCTCGCTGATGGGGCTGGGCATTTTTGATTACGGCAAGGCCACAAAAGACGCGGACAAGGAAGTGTTTCACTCCCGTATCGGCAACACCCGTAGTTTTCTCGGCGCCCTGCCCGCTGCTTTGATGGCCGACGAAATACTCGAACCCGGTGAGGATCAGGTTCGCGCCATGTTTGTGCTTTCAGGCAACCCCTTGCTGACCGCTACCAACAGCGACAAACTGGGGCGCGCGCTCGATAAGCTCGAGCTGCTGGTCAGTATCGATATTGTGCGCAACGAAACCGCCGAATATGCCGACTATATTCTGCCGGGCACCCATTTTACCGAGCGGCCCGATATTCCCTTTTCCTTCGTCAGCCTTTCGGGGCTGTCGCCAAACCCCTGGTACCAATATACCGATAAATTACTCGACCCACCGGGCGAGTGCCGCGATGAACTCTGGATCATCCGCCAGCTGGCCAAGGTCTGCGACGCCCCGCTGTTCGGTTCAAAACTGCTGCAGACTGTCGTCAATACCGGAGAAAGGCTCGGACAACTTCCGCTGGTGGGCAAGCGGCTCACACCCATGTCTGAACGTTTGCTTGGCCTGATAAGCCGTATGGGCAAGCAGGGGGGCCTCCGCACCCTGAGACGCCACCCCCATGGCAAGGTATTACCGCGTATTGAAGGCGACTCCTATCTTGGAAAACGTGTACTGACCGACGACGGCAAGGTACAGCTCGCGCCCGATGTTTTTATCGAGCTTGCCGCCCAGCGACTGGAGAGCAGTTTTGCCAAGGCCCGACAGGAGAAGAATGTATACCGCCTGATAACCAAACGGGAACGCTTCAGTCACAACAGCTGGACTCATAATGACATTGCCTTTGTTAAGGGCAAACGTCAGACCAACTATCTCTACCTGCATCCTGAAGACGCCGAAAAGCTTGGCTGTAAAGATGGCGATATGATTGAGGTAAGCACTGACTCTGGCGCGGTAACCCTGCCGGCATCAATCAGTGACGACATGATGCCCGGCACAGTTGCCCTACCCCACGGCTGGGGTCACCAACAGGCCAGTGGTTTAAGCGTCGCCAACAAAACCCATGGAGTGAACGCAAATATTCTGGCCGCCGACGGGCCATCAGCGATTGAACCCTTGTCAGGCATGGCGCAGTTCAATGGTTTTAGCGTGTCGCTGAAAGTGGCTGGCGCTGCATAAAGCGCCAGCACTTCTTTGCTCTGATTTAGCCTCGCAGCTCCATTTTTGCAACCTGATTGCGGTGAACCTCGTCCGGGCCATCAGCCAAGCGCAGGGTTCGCGCCATAGCGTAAGCGTAAGCCAGACCAAAATCGTCGCTTACGCCACCACCACCGTGAGCCTGAATCGCCCAGTCGATTACCTGACAGGCCATCTGCGGTGCGGCAATCTTGATCATGCCGATTTCCTTGGCTGCCACTTTGTTGCCGACGGTATCCATCTTGTAAGCCGCATTCAGCACCAGAAAACGGGTCTGATCGATCATGATGCGAGCTTCGGCGATGCGCTCAGACCATACGGTCTGCAGGGCTACGGGCTTGCCAAAAGCCACGCGGCTTTTCAGGCGATCACACATTTTTTCCAGGGCGCGCTCAGCCAGACCAATCAAACGCATGCAGTGGTGAATACGACCCGGCCCGAGCCGGCCCTGGGCGATTTCAAAACCACGCCCTTCACCCAGCAGCATATTGCTGGCCGGCACGCGGACATTTTCAAACAGGATTTCAGCGTGGCCGTGGGGCGCATCGTCGTAGCCGAATACGGGTAGGTGCCGTAAAACGGTCACTCCGGGCGTATCCCGGGGCACAAGAATCATCGACTGCTGCATATGGCGGTTTTCATTGTCCGGGTCGGTTTTCCCCATAAAAATGAAAATCTTGCAGCGCGGATCGTTGCCGCCGGAAGACCACCACTTGCGACCGTTGATCACATACTCGTCGCCATCGCGGACAATGGAGCTGGAAATATTGGTGGCATCACTGGAGGCCACATCGGGCTCGGTCATGGCAAAGCAGGAGCGGATTTCGCCCTCCAGCAAAGGTTCCAGCCATTCTTTCTTCTGCGCTTCAGTACCGTACCGAGCCAGCACTTCCATATTGCCGGTATCGGGCGCGTTGCAGTTGAACACTTCCGGCGCCCAGAGTACGCGACCCATCAATTCACACAGCGGTGCGTACTCCAGATTGGTCAAACCTGCGCCATGTTCGGATTCAGGCAAAAACAGATTCCACAGGCCAGCTTCTTTGGCTTTAACCTTCAGCTCCTCGACGACGGCGGTATGCTCCCAGCGATCGCCTTGGTTTACTTCGTCGATAAAACGCTGTTCGTTCGGGTAGATATGCTCGTCCATAAAGGCGCTGACTCGCGCGATCAGTTCCTGGGTTTTTTCCGAGTAATCAAAATTCATCTTTCATCTCCTTGCACAAGCGGCATCAACCGCGCGCTTTGATTTTTTCAACTTGCTGCCAGGCCATCTCAGCAAGCGGTTTTGCGGCTGAGCCCATCTGTTCGGCCTGCTTGCTGGCAGCGGTGCCGGCCTTAACCCGACCCATAATGCCCTGCAGAATGCCGGCCAGCCGGAACATGTTGTAAGCCATGTAAAAATCCCAGTGGCTGGGGTCGATATCCTTGCCCGTGCGTGAACAATAGGACTGAATATGCTCCTCTTCCGTGGGAATGCCGATGCTTTTCAGATCGACCCCGGCCAGACCGCGAAAGGCGCCTTTCGGGATATGCCAGGTCATGCAGTGATAGGCAAAATCCGCCAGCGGGTGTCCCAGTGTCGACAACTCCCAGTCCAGCACCGCGATAATGCGCGGTTCGGTGGGGTGAAGCATCACGTTATCCAGACGAAAATCGCCGTGGACGATGGCCGTGTCATCACCGGGCGGAATGTTCTCCGGCAGCCATTCAATCAGGCGATCCATCGCATCGATTTTTTCGGTTTCTGAGGCTTTGTATTGCTTGCTCCAGCGACTTATCTGGCGGGCAAAGTAATTGCCGGCCTTGCCGTAGTCTTCCAGCCCGATAGCTTTGTAGTCGACATTGTGGAGCGCCGCGATTACACGGTTCATGTCTTCAAAAATGGCTGTGCGCTCGCCGGGGCTGAGATCCGGTAATTCCGGATCCCACAGCACGCGGCCTTCTACGCAATCCATAATGTAAAAAGCCGTACCGATTACCGAGTCGTCTTCGCACAGGCAATAGGTTTTAGCGACGGGTACATCTGTGTCCGCCAGCGCGGTAATCACCCGGTACTCTCGATCCACGGCATGGGCCGAGGCGAGCAATTCGCCCGGTGGCTTGCGCCGCAGCACGTAGTGCTTGCCACCTGCCGAGAGTTTATAGGTCGGGTTAGACTGGCCGCCCTTGAACTGGCTTACCTCCAGCTCCCCGCTGAAGCCCTCCACATGCTCCTGCATGTAGGCCTGTAGACTGGCCACATCGAACTGATGTTTTTCCTGCACCGCCATCGTGCCGGTAAAGGTTCCCGCTAGTTTATCGGCCATCACTCACTCCTTACCGGGCACGATCACGACTTTGCCCGACACCTTTCGGTCCATCAGTGCGCGAATCGCTTTCGGGCCTTCTTCCAGTGAATAGGTGCCGGCAATGTGTGGCTTCAGCTTGCCGGCCTGCAGCCATTCGAACAGCGCAAACAGGTCATTGATGTTGTTATTGGGCTCTCGCTTGACGTAATCGCCCCAGAACACCCCACAGATCGAACTGCCTTTCAAAAGGGTCAGGTTCAGCGGGATTTTAGGGATTTCGCCATTGGCAAAACCAATCACCAGAAAACGTCCGCGCCAACCGGTTGAACGCAGGGCAATCTCACTGAAGGGGCCACCGACGGGGTCGTAAACCACGTCCACGCCCTTGCCGCCAGTCAGCTCTTTCAAGCGGGCCTTCATGTCTTCAGTTTCGTAGTTCAGCAGCTCGTCCGCGCCGTGGTCTTTGCACACATCCAGCTTTTCCGCCGTAGAAGCCGCAGCAATGACCCGCGCGCCCAGCGCTTTGCCAATTTCAATCGCCGCCAGCCCCACACCACCGGACGCGCCAAGCACCAGCAGCGTTTCGCCTTCCTTAAGTTGACCACGATCAACCAGCGCGTGATAGCTCGTTGCATAGGTCATTACGAAGGCAGAGGCGGTGACAAAATCCATGCCTTCAGGCATCGGGATAACTGCAGAAGCGTCGGCGCAGACCTGCTCAGCAAAGGCGCCCCAACCGGTAAAGGCGATCACGCTGTCACCGGGTTTAACGTGCTTGACACCTTCGCCCACGCTCTTTACAACACCAGCGCATTCGCCGCCGGCAGAGAAAGGCAGCTCGGGTTTGAACTGATACAGGTTTTGAATAATCAGGGTATCGGGAAAGTTAACAGCCGCAGCTTTTACTTCCAGCACCACCTGGCCTTTCACAGCTTCCAGGTCTGCCACTTCTTCGACGACCAGCTTCTCTGGCAAACCGTGCGCTTTACACAATAACGCTTTCATAATTGCTCCTTATTCGATTGTTACCACCCAACTCTATTCTTACGCCCCCTCTCCCTTGGGGAGAGGGCTTACGCCATCGGACTGGTGGGATTGCGATCGTTCAGAATGTCGTTCATGCGCAGCTCTACACTCTTGCGCGCGCCCTTGTGCGGCAGAATATAAAAGCGATCCGCCTTGACCGCATCCAGCGTCGTGCGGGCAATGTCTTCAGCGCTTAACTTGCCAGCTTCAATCGCTGCTTTTACAAACTGCGCAAAGGCCGCACCGTCGGGGTTACTTTCACTCAACTCCTGAGGTCGGTTGCGTTCCGATTCAGCAATACCGGTTTTGAAAAAGGCCGGACACAGAACCGATACGCCAATATCTGCTTTTGCCATTTGCAAATCGTGGTAAAGACACTCGGACAAGGTCACCACACTGTGCTTGGAAACGCAGTACACACCGGAGCCAGGCACCGATGTCAGGCCTGCCAATGAGGCAGTGCTCACCACATGAGCCGGCTCACCTTGCTCCAGCATTCGCGGCACAAAAGCCTGAATGCCGTGAACAACGCCCATCACATTCACACCCATGACCCATGCCCACTCGTCGGCCGTGCTGCTCCAGACCGGGCCTGAAGCGGCCACGCCAGCGTTATTGAACAGCAGGTGGGCCTTGCCGAAGGTGTCGTAGGTCAGGCTTGCAAGCGCGTCCAGTTCTTCCCGCTTGGTCACATCGGTACGGCGCACGACTGATTCGGTCGCGCCCAGCATAGAGCGGGTTTCTTCGAGTCCTTTTTGGTCGACATCGGCCAGCACCAGCTTCATACCTTCTGCGGCGCACAGTTTGGCCAGCTCCCGACCCAGACCACTACCGGCACCGGTGACGATGGCTACGCGATTTTCAAGAGAATCCATATGCACCTCACTCAGGCTGTCAGATAGCCGCCATCGACATTCAGAGCAACACCCGTGGTATAGCTCGCCGCTGGTGAAACCAGGTACAACACCGCACCGGCCATTTCACTGGGATCGGCCACGCGCTTCATCGGTACGTGTTGCATAGCGTGCTCGCGGATTTCGTCATTCTCAACCAGCGCCGAGGCAAACTTGGTGTCGGTCATGCCGGGTAGCAATGCATTTACACGAACGCCCATCTGAGCACACTCTTTGGCAAAGGCTTTGGTCATGGAGATAACCGCTGCCTTGGTTACCGAGTAAATGCCCTGCATGTCGCCGGGGATCACGCCGTTAACGGATGCGACGTTGACAATGCTGCCGCCGCCCTGGGCCATCATCAGCTTGGCGCCCTCCTGGCACATCACAAAGTAGCCACGAATATTCACGTCGACTGTTTTCTGGAACATGGAAACCGGTGTTTCCGTGATATGACCAAAGTGAGGGTTGGTGGCGGCGTTATTCACCAGAATGTCGAGCCGACCGTGCTGATCGCGGATGTGCTTGAAAATGCCCTCGATCTGCTCCAGTTCGCCGATATGACAGGCAAAGGCCTCAGCCTGGCCACCATTCTCGCGGATAGACGAAGCGACGGCTTCGCAGCCATCGATCTTGCGGCTGGATACGATAACCGTCGCGCCCTGCTCGGCCAGCAGACGGGCGATGGCCTCACCAATACCCCGACTGGCTCCGGTAACCAGAGCAACTTTGCCCTTGAGATCAAAAGACGTGGACCGTTCCATGTATAGCACTCCCTCTAATGGTGTTTTCGACTTGCCAGCAGCTTAGACAGGGGCTTACTATTATTCCAATCAATTAGAGTTATCGCTTGGCATTAATATCATGCATAGATCACTGTTTTACAGTCAGCCCGCCTAATGCACATCAACAGGGTAGACCTGAATTTGCTGGTTGTCTTTGACGCCATCTACAGCGAAGGCGGCATTACCCGCGCGGCTGAAAAACTGCATCTGACCCAGCCTGCCGTAAGCCATGCCTTGGGCCGGCTGCGCACTTTGTTTGACGATCCGCTTTTTGAGCGCGATGGGCGGCTGATGATGCCCACACCCAAGGCCCGCAGTCTGATTGGCACCGTTCGCCGCTCTCTGCGCGAGCTGCAGATCATGTTTAACGATATTGAACGTTTCGAGCCGGGCAGCAGCGACCGGGCCTTCTCAGTGGGGATGCGGGATCTGCTGGAAGTCAGTGTTCTGCCTGCTCTTGCCAGGCGTATTGCAGACTCCGCGCCGGAGCTGACCGTGTCGTCGGTTCGCCTGAACCGCCCGGACCTGGAATCCGAATTGGCGACCGGGGTGCTGGACGTCGCCATCGATGTGTTGCGCCCGGTATCCGATGATATCGCCTATCAACGCATCGCCCGGGACAGCATGGTGGTGCTGGCCCGCCCCCATCACCGGGTGGTTAGCCAGGGCTTAAGTCTTGAGGATTATCTGGAGCAAGACCATATCCAACTTAGCTCGCGCCGCTCAGGACAGGGCTTTGAGGACGTGGAACTGAGTCGCCTGGGGATACAGCGCCACATTCGCCTGCGCTGCCAGAACGCCTTTGCGGCCCTGCGCATTGTCAGTGAAACCGACTACCTGCTGACGTTGGCAGAAAATTACGCGCGGGAGCTGGCGCCACAGTTCGGGCTGAAGGTATTGCCCCTGCCTTTTAAAACCATGGCCTTCGATGCCTACCTTTACTGGCACCGCAATGTGGACAACGACCCCGGTAATCGCTGGCTGCGGGAGCAGATTCAGGCCCTGACTCGTTAAGCCCCGATATCGGCCAGATAGTCCAGCAGAATCCGGTTCACCTCATCGGACTTTTCCAGCTGCACCAGATGCCCGGCGCCGGGGATCATTTCCACTCTGCGAAGGTCCGGGAACTGCGCCCGCATCAGGCTGATCGGATCGTCACCGTGAAAACCTTCGAGATCCACATCGAACTCGCTACCGAGAAAATAGGCAGGAACCTTTGATTGTTTGCCTTCAAAGGCCTTACGCTCCTGCCATTTGATATCCATCGCCCG
Organism: Spongiibacteraceae bacterium; assembly: GCA_002710725.1. GTDB lineage: Bacteria > Pseudomonadota > Gammaproteobacteria > Pseudomonadales > Spongiibacteraceae > Litorivivens. The sequence continues at coordinate 4,490 of PAKT01000072.1, read as the reverse complement.
ATACCAGTTAAGCCCGCCGGTAAAGCCACTTCGCGCATATTCACTGTGAAAAAACTCAAACTCCAGCTCACTGAGCCAGGGCCAGGGCAGTGGTGGCGCCTCATCCATGGCCTCTATATAGGTAGCTGACGGTGGGTATTTCCAGGTGGCAAAGTAATCCCCCTCACCGCTCAAGGCCCAGAACACCTTCTGCAAGAACAGGCGCGGCTCCGCCGCCAGATCGCGATCGGCACGCCCCGGCTCTCGAAAATACTCGATATGAAGAAAATGCTCTTTTGCCATCTCCGCGTATTCACTGAGCGGAGGCACATCGGGATTGTGTGGCGCCGCCGGGTTTTCCAGACCAATCACTGCCAATACCCGCTCCGGGTGCAGGTGGGCCAGGTCATAAATGGCAAAAGCACCAAAATCCAGGCCGCAGAATACGGCTCTGTCTATGCCAAGATGATCAAGCAGTCCCAGCAGATCGCCGGTGATGGCTGACACCGAATAGGCTTCCTTTTCAGGCGGAGCTTCGGTTTGCCCCATACCTCGCATATCCGGGGCAATCACCCGGTAGCCCGCCTCGCTCAAGGCCTCGATCTGCCGGTGCCAACTGAACCAGAGGTGAGGAAAACCGTGGCACAGCACCACAGGCAGGCCGTCGCCGGCTTCGACCCAGTGGCTGTGAATTCCGTTAATGGTGGCGTGGTGATGACTGATGGGCATGGGCGCTCCTTTTTGGAAACAGATTAATGCTTTGGTGGGCTTTGTTCCATGAAGGGTGGTTCATCTGATATTGCTCGCCCCTCACCCTGTCCCTCTCCCCATGGGAGAGGGGACCTTCTAATGTTGTCTGTGCGCCCGGAGAGGGCGGGGCAAGGGGGCTACCGTTGACGTTAACGTAAACTTGGCGCTAGAATCGGAGCCATCACCACATCGGGACCGCGCAGTGACCTCGAAAAACCGCTCATTCAGCATCTCCCAGCTAGCCGAGGAATTCGGCATAACTACTCGTGCGATCCGCTTTTACGAAGAAAAAGGACTGCTTCAACCAAAGCGGAATGGCCAGACCCGCATCTACAGCGCGGCTGACCGCGTCAAACTGATTCTTATTCTGCGCGGCAAGCGCCTTGGCCTGTCGCTGGAAGAGAGCAAGGACATCATTGAGATGTACCACCCGGATCAGGACAACAGCCAACAGCTGCAAACGCTGATCGACAAGATTCGCGAAAAACGCGAACACCTGAAAACACAACTAGAAGACTTGCGCACCATGATGCGCGAGCTGGATGAAGCCGAGGCGCGCTGCACCGACGCACTGACAGCCATGAAAAGCGTCACCATATCCTGAACGTAAATTAAAAGTACTCTTTGGAAGGGCAAGCAATGAACACACCGTACCCCACACTCAATTTCGGCCTCGGCGAAGAGATCGACATGCTGCGCGATATGACCTGGAATATGGCTCAGGCCGAACTGGCACCGCGCGCCGAAGCCATCGATCGCGACAACGAATTTCCGATGGATATGTGGAAGAAATTCGGTGATCTGGGCTTGCTCGGTATCACGGTGAGCGAGGAATACGGCGGCAGCAATATGGGCTACCTCGCCCACTGTGTGGCAATGGAAGAAATCAGCCGCGCCTCTGCCTCGGTCGGCTTGTCTTACGGCGCGCACTCGAACCTGTGTGTTAACCAGATTTTCAAAAACGGCAACGATGAGCAGCGTCGCAAATATTTGCCCAAATTATGTAGCGGCGAGCATGTGGGTGCGCTGGCCATGTCCGAGCCAAACGCGGGCTCAGATGTTGTGAGCATGAAACTGCGCGCCGAGAAAAAAGGCGACCGCTATATTCTCAACGGCAACAAAATGTGGATCACCAACGGCCCGGACGCCCACGTCTATGTGATCTATGCGAAAACCGATATCGACGCCGGTCCACGCGGCATGACTGCCTTTATTGTCGAGCGCGATTCCCCCGGCTTTTCCCGTGCGCAAAAACTCGACAAATTGGGCATGCGCGGCTCCAACACCTGTGAGCTGGTGTTCGAAGACTGCGAAGTGCCTGCTGAGAATATCCTCGGCGGCGAAGGTCGCGGTGTAAATGTACTGATGAGCGGCCTCGACTACGAGCGCACTGTTTTGTCGGGTGGCCCGGTCGGCATTATGCAGGCCTGTCTCGACGTTGTAGTGCCCTATCTTCACGACCGCAAACAGTTCGGTCAAAGCATTGGCGAGTTTCAGCTGATGCAGGGCAAGGTGGCGGATATGTACACGGAACTCAACGCCAGCCGCGCCTACCTTTATGCGGTAGCCCGCGCCTGTGATCGCGGCGAAGAAAGCCGTAAAGACGCCGCTGCAGTGATTCTCTACACCGCCGAGCGCGCTACCCAGCAAGCCTTGCAAGCCATTCAGACACTCGGCGGCAATGGCTATATCAATGAATACCCCACCGGTCGGCTGCTGCGCGATGCCAAGCTTTATGAGATTGGTGCGGGTACGTCAGAAATTCGACGCATGCTGATTGGGCGGGAATTGTTTAAGGAAACTGCATAGAGATGGGGAAACGCTGGACGGGAGACGGGAGACGCCAAGACTGGCTGCTTCGCAGAAAACGCAGCATTGCGCGGCGCAGCCGCACTCGCTTTTGCGTCTCCCGTCTCCCGTCCAGCGTCCTGCTAATTGACAAGGATTCATCACAATGATCATCAACTCCACCATCAACCCACGCTCCGAGGAATTCGAAGCCAACCGCCAGCATATGCAAACGCTGGTGGACGACCTCCGAGCCAAGATCGCCCAGATCAGTCAGGGCGGCGGCGAAAAGTATCAGAAGCGCCATACCGAGCGCGGTAAGTTGCTGCCCCGGGAGCGCATCAATGCCCTGCTCGATGAAGGCTCGCCCTTTCTGGAACTGTCCCAGCTCGCAGCCTGGGAAGTGTATGAAGACTACGTACCCGCTGCCGGCATCATTACCGGTGTCGGCCGCGTCGCAGGTCAGGAGTGCATGATTGTTGCCAACGACGCCACAGTTAAAGGCGGCTCCTACTACCCCCTCACCGTAAAAAAACACCTGCGCGCTCAAAGCATCGCCGAGCAGAACAATCTGCCCTGCATCTACCTGGTCGATTCCGGCGGCGCCAATCTGCCCCGCCAGGATGATGTATTCCCGGATCGCGATCACTTCGGCCGCTTTTTCTTCAATCAGGCCAATATGTCCGCCAAGGGCATTCCCCAGATTGCCGTGGTGATGGGTTCCTGTACTGCCGGCGGTGCCTATATTCCGGCTATGGCCGACGAATCCATTATCGTCAAAAATCAGGGCACCATCTTCCTCGCCGGACCGCCGCTGGTAAAGGCCGCCACCGGGGAAGTCGTGACCGCCGAAGAACTGGGCGGCGCCGATGTGCACTGCAAGACCTCCGGTGTGTCTGATCACTACGCCAATAACGATCACCACGCCCTGCAGCTGGCGCGCAATTCTGTTTCGCGGCTGAATCGCAAAAAACCACAACAACTGGATGTCGTGGAAGCGCAAGAACCCAAGTATGCGCCCGAAGAAATTTACGGCGTAATCCCCACCGACACCCGCAAGTCCTATGACGTGCGCGAAGTCATCGCGCGCATCGTAGACGGCTCTGATTTTGACGAATTCAAAGCGCTTTACGGTACCACCCTCGTCTGCGGTTTTGCCCGCCTCTACGGCATACCGGTGGGCATTGTCGCCAACAATGGCATTCTGTTCTCGGAATCCGCGCAAAAAGGCGCCCACTTTGTTGAGCTGTGTTCCCAGCGCAAAATTCCGCTGATTTTTCTGCAAAACATCACCGGCTTTATGGTCGGCAAACAATATGAAACCGGTGGCATCGCCAAGCACGGCGCCAAAATGGTAACCGCGGTTGCTTGCGCACAGGTGCCAAAACTGACCGTATTGATCGGCGGTTCATTCGGCGCAGGCAACTATGGCATGTGCGGCCGCGCCTACGACCCCCGCTTTATGTTTATGTGGCCCAATGCACGCATTTCGGTGATGGGTGGCGAGCAGGCCGCTGGCGTGCTTGCGCAGATCAAACGCGACCAACTGGAGCGCGAAGGTAAAGAGTGGTCTGCCAAAGAAGAGACCGCGTTTAAAAAGCCGACGCTGGAAATGTATGAGCATCAGGGGCATCCGTATTATGCCTCGGCGCGGCTTTGGGATGATGGGGTTATTGATCCGGCGGATACCCGGAGGGTGTTGGGGTTAAGCCTGGCGGCTTCGCTTAATCGGGAGATTGAGGAGACTCGGTTTGGGGTGTTTCGGATGTGATTTTTGAGCGCTGTCGCTGCTGATGATGGGTGTTTTTATTGCAGGTTTCGCCTGCTGGCGAGTTACTTCTTTTGCTTGTCCAAAAGAAGTAACCAAGAAAAAGACACCCCTGTTCCGGCGCCCTTCGGGTTCCCTGCGATGCTCGATCAACAACGGTCGCTGCGCAACTCGACCTTCGCGGCTATCGCCGCTACGGGACTCG
>PAKT01000071.1 GCA_002710725.1 Spongiibacteraceae bacterium | reverse complement strand
CCGTCATTGTAATCCATATTGACCGTCAAGCGTGACCCCGCGCGCTCTTGAACGCTAACCCGCCGACACGCCGGAATCCAGTGGCAGTGCAACACCATTGATATGACGTGCATCCTGTGAGGCCAGAAACAGCACCGCGTTGGCGACATCTTCCGCTTCAGCCATTTCCGTCAGGGGCATATAGCGAGCCATCAGTTCGAAATTGACATCCTCCGGCGCGGAAAACTTCTGAACCAGCTCAGTCTGCACCCCGCCCGGACAAATCGCGTTGCAGCGCAGCCCCTGTTTGGCATACTCCAGCGCGATCGATTTGCTCAACATTACCACCGCCGCCTTGCTGGCGCAGTAGCCAGAGGTGTAGGCCTGCCCCATCAGGCCCGCTATGGACGCCATATTGACGATATTGCCCTTCTGTTTCAGCAGATGGGGAATGGCCGCCCGCGACAGATACATGACGCTGGACAGATTGACGGCGAGGAGCTGATCCCACTGCTCGTCTGTTGTATCGTGAAAATGATGTGTCTTGGCTATACCCGCAATATTGCACAGCACATCGAGCTGGCCAAATTCTGTTACGGCCTCATCCACCGCTGCCCGGCAATCGGCCGAGCTGGTCACATCCAACACCCGGGTTTTCACCTGTCCCGGCAAAGTGTCCGCGACGGCTTGCAAGCCTTCACCGTTGATATCGCAAAGGTAGAGCGAGGCACCTTCGGCAGCAAAAGCCTGGGCGCTGGCGCGGCCAATGCCTGATGCGGCACCGGTAATCAATACCGTCTTGCCCGAAAATCGTCCCATAAAATACGTCCTGTCAGTCTAATTCGCGGCTAACACTAGCACGCCGCCACGGTTGCAACATACGCCGTTCGGGCTAGCTGCAGTGTGCAGCGACTGCCGCGAGTACCTCGTCGTCACCGGGCAGGTCTCCGGAATCGCGCTGAACGTAGCGATACAGTGGCTGCATCGCCGCAGACAGCAGCACCACGCCACCAAGCTGTCTGACGTCTCTGCCAGGGCGGCGCACATCGCGCATTCGCTTTATCGCCTTCAGCGGTTGACGCAGCATCGGCCCCAGGGTGACCTGCCACCAGGAGCCGTGTGGCATATCCAGCTCCCGGTACATGGCCGCTTCCGGGTCGGCGTAAACCGGAAAGCTCAGCTCCAGTTCCTGCTCCAAGGCCAGCGCCTCGGCGCCATCCCCCTGACAGATACCCACCACCTGGCAGCGATCGGCGGGAATTTCAGCGAGCATCCCCTCCGTAACCACCAGGTGCTCTCGGCACAGCGGACACCCGCTGTGCCGCAGTATAATCAGCAATACCGCCCGGCTATCGACGACCTCGCTCAGCAAAGCGTGCTCGCTACCTCGAAAAAGTGTCACGTCCTGTAATTTCAAGCTCACCTCCATTGGACCACCGACAAGTCACAGCATGTTCCAGTATAATGAACAGCTTGCACGAGGCCTGCGCTAAAATCCCGTTAATAAACGCGGCGCCCGACCCAGCCACAAAGGAGCCGCAATGACTCGCCTCGGACAAACACTGCTAATCCGACTGGCAGCCGTATCCTTTTGTCTTGCCCCGCTGACATTTGCGGACCATCAAAACAATCTTGTCAGCGTTCACGACGGCAGCATTAGCCTGATAGACGAGCTGATTACGATTTCCATAGACCTTCAAGATCGGAACAGGAACGCTGAGCACTGTGGCCAGCCAGACTGCCCTGGTGAAAGTACATTTTCTGCAAGTGCGGCCGCCGGCAGCTTTGCAGGCAGTCTGGGCAGCCGCATAGGCCAGGCGCGTGGCCAGAACAGCAACTCGGCGCGGGGCGGAAGCGCCGGTGCCGATACCGGCGATTTCAGTCGCTGGTCACCCTTTTTAGTGGCCGACTCCACTGACACTGACAAACAGCGGACAAGACGCGGGCAGGCCTATGCGCAGGATAGCGAAGCTCTGCTGCTGGGTTTTGACTACCAGCTGCGCCCTGACGTTAGAGGCGGCGTAAGCCTCAGCTTTCTAACGGCCGATACCGTTATTGCCGGCAACGAAGGCGACGCCAGCAGCGATACACTCTTGCTGGGTTTTCATGGCTCAAAGTACTGGGGCGATACCTTTCTGGATGCACTCGCCAGCGTGGGGCAGATTGACCTGGATTCTGTCCGACGCTCAAGTACCGGTAGCTACAGCGGTACCACCCAAGGCAAGTTCCACTCGGCAGAAGCTGCGCTGGGCCACTTTTTCGGCTGGCAGGGTCTGACACTTACCCCAAGCCTGCGCATTTTCCATCTTCGCGGCAAACTCGACGACTACTCAGAGAAGCCCCTGACTGGCGGCGGGGCTCTTTCCTACCGGGATCAGCATTTTGAGTCACTGAACCTGCGCAGCGCCCTGCAACTGGATTACGTTGTCTTGACGAACTTCGGCGTCGTTATTCCCAGTTTATACATTGCCTATCACCGGGAATTCGGCGACGCCGAAACGCTCACAACTCGCAGTGGAATCAAGCACATCGGCGATAAACCCGAACAAAATTACGGCGCTGCTCGCCTCAGCCTGTCGTTCCAGCTCCGCCACGGCCGATCGGTTTTCGCAGGCTTTGAAAAGGCTATTGCTCACGGTCTGCTCGATCAGGAGAGCTTTGTGGCCGGAGTCAGACTGGAGCTCTAGCGCCTCGGGATCGGTAGCAGGACCTTGATTTACCCTTAGCGGCTTTCCCGCTTGATAGCACCGTCAGAATGTCCCACACTAAGTAGAAGTGGAGATTCAAGGCAAGCTCCAGCCTGCTCATTACATTTCCGCGCTAAAAGGTCGCTAGCCATGAAATTACACCTGTCAGGTAACTATCGAGAGGTAGCTTTGGGGGCCTGGGCAATTTCCGGCCTGCTTCTGCTGTCTGCCTGCTCTTCGTCAACCACCCAGCCCGGTGCAAGCCCCGCCTCACAGGAAGAGCTGATTTCGGGCATGCACGTTGTGGACTGCCTGCTCCCCGGTCAGGTTCGCAGCCTCGGTAACCAGACCTACCTCACCGCCCGCCGCCCCATAAAAACCACAGCCTCTGACTGCAATATTCGCGGCGGCGAATATGTCGCCTACGATCGCGCCGACTATAAATCGGCGCTGAACGTCTGGATGCCAGCCGCCAAAGCCGGTGATGCTGAAGCCCAGGCCAATGTTGGCGAGATATTTGAAAAAGGGCTTGGTGCAGAGCCCAACTACGAAGCTGCCGCCATCTGGTATCAGAAAGCCGCGGATCAGGGCAATGAGCGGGGACTGTTCAATCTCGGCACCCTTTACGAGCAGGGCCTGGGTGTAAAAGCGGACAAGCTGAAAGCGCTGAACCTCTATCGTCAGGCTTGGGGCCTGCCGGAAGACAGCGTGATCTTTCAGGAAACCGCCCGTCAGGAGCAGGAAGCCCTCCGCGCCAGCTTGCAGAAGGAGCTTGCCGCTAAAGAGACTCAGGTCAGGCTGCTTAAACAACAGATCGATAGCCTGCAGAAGAAGCTGCAAAGCGCCGCTAACGCCTCGAGCTCAGCTGGGGAATCAGGCGCCCAGCGCGATCTGCGGGTAGAGCTTGAATCGCTTCAGCAACTGGTTGCCAGTCTGCAGAGTTCACAACAGGACGTCGCAACACAACTGGCGTCAATTCCTGAGGGGCCGAAGCTGCGCACAGCCACAGCGAAGCGTCCATCAGCCCTGATAAACACCCAGTCATCTACCACCGAGGCGGTTACGCCGCTGATGATTGGCGATCTTAATTTTGGGCGCTATTACGCGTTGATTATCGGCAACCGCCAGTACCAGTCACTGAGCAACCTGGATACCCCCTGGAACGACGCCAAAGAGCTGGGTCGCATTCTGAAAGAGATGTACGGCTTCCAGATTGAGCTGCTGCTGGACGCCGACCGCTTTTCCATTATGAAAGCTATTAACGACCTTCACGACAAGCTCGGACCTAACGACAACCTGCTCATCTACTATGCGGGTCACGGCAACCTGATCGATGTTGGCGATCGCAATACCGGCTATTGGCTTCCGGTCAACGCCGACCCGCCACCCAACGATGCCTTCTGGGTGCCCAATGAATACATTACCAACCACCTGGGCCGGCTTCAGGCCAAGCGTATTCTGGTGGTCGCCGACTCCTGTTATGGTGGCCTGCTGTCAAATTCACCGGGCCATCTCTTTTTCGGCAATGCCTCTAAAACCAACAAATTAGAGTACATTCGCTACAAGCTTCCGCGTAAATCCCGGCTGCTGCTTTCATCAGGCGGCGACAAGCCGGTAATCGACAGCGGTGGCCAGGGGCATTCGGTCTTTGCTCGGGAACTAATTGAAACGCTGCGTGGCAATACCGAGGTTCTGTCTGCCCCCGATCTGTTCGCCGCAATAAAGCAGCCGGTCACGGCCCGGGCGCAGGCTAATGAGTTTCTGCAGGAACCGGTCTACAAAAGCATCAAGGGAGCCGGACACGAAGTTGGCGATTTCTTCTTCGTACCAAGAGCTCAGTAACCTTATTGGAATCCATTTTATAGATGACCATGAAAGTCAGCGAAAGGGGGCATCGTATGAACAACCTGATCAGATACGTAGCGATAACCAGCTGTGCCTTACTACTGGCCGGGCAGAGCCTTGCCGACCACAAGGAGTGTGGAACCTACTCTGAGCCTCAGCCGCAGGAGCCAACGTCACCCCCCTTTCAGGAGTTTGGTTCCACTTCCGAAAGCACTTCCGTGCCACGACCCGAGGAAAACCCGACAGTAAATGAACGCCCTGAATGCGCCGATCAGACCGGCAGCTCGACCCGTGAGCAGACAGTCGATTTTGTCGGCGGCCTCAACGACCGAATCACCCAGGCCCGGGGCAGCTTTGGCGGCAAGCGAAATCGCACTGCAGCTCTGAACCAACCGAAGGGAGGTGCTGCAGGCGCCGATGGCATCGCTGACAGCAACCGCTGGTCACCCTTTGTTGTGCTCGACAGCAGCAATGCCGATCGCCGCGCAACCGATATCAGCCGCGCCTATGAGCAGGATGCGGACATCCTCATTCTGGGCACTGATTACCGTCTGCAGGAAGACCTGATTGCCGGGGCCACACTCAACTATGTCGCCTCGGATACCGAATATGACGACAATCAGGGCGAGGCCGAAAGCGACAGCATTATTCTCGGCTTCCACGCATCAAAATACTGGGGAGACACCTACCTCGACGCCTTGCTTACTTATGGCCAGATTGACCTCGATGTGGAGCGCTCCTCCGCCTTTGGCCAGTTTGATAGCTCCACCGAAGGCGATTTTCATTCCGCCGAACTGGCCTTTGGGCACCTCTTTAACCACAATCGCTGGACCATAACACCCAGCGTCAGGCTGCTTAATGTTCGCGGTTCGATCGACGGCTATAGCGAAGAAACCGTCAGTGGCTTCGGAGCTGTTACCTATGAAGAGCAGAAGTTTGACTCGCTGAATGCGCGTGCATCCCTGCAGGCCGACTACGTGTTTCTCACCGACTGGGGCGTATTGATCCCCAGCCTCTATTTTGCCTATCACCACGAGTATGCAGAGGCAGATGCGGTCACCACCAATACCGGTGTGCGCCAGTTTGGCGAAGATCCGGCGAGAAATTACCGGGCTGGGCGTATCAATCTTGCCGCCCAGTTCAAGCGCGGCTTGTCGGGTTTTATCAGCTATGAGCGTCTGATCGATCACGAACTGCTGGATCGGGATACTGTTGTCATCGGTGCGCGCGTCGAACTCTAAAAAATGCCTTCTGTTGCTGGCTGTCGTCCTGACGGCAGCCTGCTCTTCCCCGCTTGAGCGCGCCCGGCAATTCGCCAACTATCATAAATTGAGCAGCGAAGTTGTCCGCGGCCTACCCTTCCAGCATCAGGTGTTTCGCAAGCAGGGCCTACCCAGCAAACGTCTGCACATCTACCTCGACGGTGACGGCAGCCCCTGGCTGCAGGGCCAGTTCATAGCGGATGACCCAACCCCACGTCAGCCGCTGGCTCTTCAGTTGATGGCAGCGGCGCCCTATTCGGCTATTTACCTGGGCCGCCCCTGCTACTTCGGGTTTGCTGACACACAGCCCTGCGCGCCCCGCTACTGGACCTCGGCACGCTACGGCGAGGACGTGGTCAACAGTCTGGTCGGCGCGATCACCCAGCTTCGGCGGGATCAGCAGCCGCTGCTGCTTATTGGATACAGTGGCGGCGGCACTCTGGCCACATTAGTCGCCGGCCGGCTGGCGGGAGACATCCAGCTGGTTACCGTCGCCGGCAATCTGGATATCGCTGCCTGGACGACACTGCACGGATATCTGCCACTGAGTGATTCACTGAACCCGATCGCCGAATCGGCAGCCAACTCTGTTCGCCAGCAACATCTGAGCGGCCTGCGGGATCGCAATACGCCACCCGCGCTGGCCAGCGCCTATGTCGAGCAGCACGGTGGTACACTGCGGGAGTTTCCTGACTTTGACCATGTCTGCTGCTGGCGCGAAAACTGGCCGGACATACTGGACAGCCTGCTGTAAACGGACAGCCCGTTTTTTGGGAGAGAAAATGAGCGACGACGATAAAACCAGGCCGATAACTAAGCGACCGAAAGGCCATGAGACTGAGATCGCGACGCAGGTCAGTCCCGATCTGGATAAAACAGAGATAAGCACGAACGATCCGTCTGCAGACGAAAGTTTTTCCAGCGACACCCTCGCGATGATGCAACCGGGATTCATGCTCAAGGACCGGTTCCAACTCGGCGAAAAGCTCGGTCAGGGTGGGATGGGGGCCGTATTTCGCGCCAGGGACCTGCGGCGGGTAGAAGCCGGACACAGCGACCCCACCGTTGCCATCAAGGTGATCACCGGCGATTTTGCCAAAGACTCGCGCGCCTTTATTGCACTGCAGCGGGAAACAGACAAATCCCAGACCCTCGCCCACCCGAACATCATTACGGTCTACGACTTTGACCGCGACGACACTATTTTCTTTATGACAATGGAGTCACTGAGCGGTGTGACCCTGGACAGTTACATCTCCGGTGATGCCGAGCGCGCCGAACGCATTGCCTACATTACCGACTTGGGCAATGCCATCGCCTACGCCCATAAACGCAATATCGTCCACTCGGACCTGAAACCGGCGAATATATTCATAACCCGCGAAAACGTACTGAAGGTACTGGACTTTGGTATCGCCCGCGCCTATTCCAGCATCGAAGGCGACAAAACCCAGGCTGATCCGGATGAGATTTCGGGTCTGACCCCCACCTATGCCAGTTATGAGATGTTTGAACGGCAAGCGCCCCACCCGGCGGATGACGTCTACGCGCTGGGGCTGATCGCTTATGAAATGCTGGCCGGCAAGCACCCCTTTGACCGCAAAAGCGCGCCGCGTGCTGAATCGCTCGGCCTCAAGCCAAAGCGAATCAAGGGCCTCCCTGCCTACCAGTGGAAGGCCATCGCCAAAGCCCTTGAGTTCCGGCGCGAAGACCGCTGGCAAGACGCAGGCCAGTTCCTCAGCCAGTTCAAAGGAACGGGGCGTCGTGTCAGGCAGCTATCTGCAGCCCTGCTGGTGGCGATCCTCGGTTTTTCCAGTTACCTGCTGTTTTTTCAACCCGAAGCCGGTCCGGACATCCCCTTTGAAGACTTACCGCCGGCTACGCAGGAAAGTGTTTTGAAAAATCTCAGCGAAGGGCGCCAGGCACTTAAATTCGGCGATTACAACGGCGCCCTGTTCTATCTCGACAAAGCCTACCAGCTCCACCCGCGCAACCCGGATGTCATGAAGTCCATAGACACCATGCTCGACGAGATATTCGGAAACATGGCTTCGCCCGAAAACGCGGCGCAAAAAGCTGAATACCGTCAGCAACTGTCAGAACTGTTGAAATACCCCTCTCTGAGTCAGAACCCCCGACTGCAGGAGAAGAAAAAATCGCTGGAAGCGAGCAACTAGTGCCTGACGGCCACTTTATCCTTATCAGGGGGTAAGCCATTCGAATGAGCTGCCCTTTTCCGCCCTAGACCCGAGGCGGGCAATCCCGATAATATCGGTAAATTGCCTGTTTTAATTCATTCCACGACCCCTAGGATTCATCGCAATGACCGATATTGTCGCCCGCTTCAATGAATGCGCAAACCAGCTGATGCAACCGGGCTCACCTTTTGAAATTACCGAACAGACCATCAACGGTACGACGTTTACCGTGTACAAAAATACGCCCGAGACCCTGAAAGAGATGCTGGATGTGGGACGGGCCCACGGCGATGCTGTGTTTATTATCTACGAAGGTGAGCAACTGACCTTTAATGACTTCTTTGAGCAGGCAGACGCCCTCGCCCAGCAGCTGGTCGAGCACTACGGCATTCAAAAGGGTGACCGGGTTGCCATCGCCATGCGCAATTACCCCGAGTGGATGGTTGCCTTCGCCGCCATCGTCTCGCTTGGTGCGATTGTGGTGCCCCTCAACTCCTGGGGACAGCGTGCCGAGCTGGAATACGGCCTGAGCGACTCCGGCGCCCGCGTGGTGTTTTGCGATGACCAGCGCTATGGCTTTGTCGAGGACCTGCTGCCTGAAATGGGTGTAAAAGCCGTGGTCGCTCGCACCGACGGTTCGCTCGGTGCCAATGCCGAGCACTACAAAGAGGTCGTGGCGCGCGGACTGGGTCAAAGCGTCGAGCCCTTCGCCTGCAGCAGCGACGACCCGGTCATGATCATGTACACCTCAGGCACGACCGGCAAGCCGAAGGGTGTGCTGAGCAATCATCGCAATATCGTTCAGGCCCTGACCAATTTTGAATTTCACGCCACCTGCTCGGCGATGGCCAACCCCAAGGCTGTCGAACATATGATGACCTGCGGCTTTGCGCCCAAGTCGCTGCTGGCGGTTCCCCTGTTCCATGTGTCCGGTTGTCACGCCCAGTTCCTGCTGTCGCTGCGCGGCGGACGCAGCATTGTCATGATGTACAAGTGGAAGCCCGCCGACGCCTTGAAGCTGATCGAGAAAGAGCGCATCACCATCTTCAGCGGCGCCCCGTCCATGGTACTGGACTTGCTGGAACACCCGGACTTCGACAAAACGGATACCTCCAGCCTTTATACCGTCAGTGGCGGCGGCGCGGCCTGCCCGCCAAAATTCAATCGTCTGGTTGACGAAAAAATTCATAAACCCTACTCGGGCACCGGCTACGGCATGACCGAATCCAATGCCACCTGCTCCAACTTCACCGGCGAGGCCTTTGCCTACAAACCCCGCAGTTCCGGCACCCTGTCGCCCATCGTTGAGTTCAAGACTGTCGACGAAAACGGCAACGATCTGCCGCGCGGCGAAAAGGGTGAAATCTGGCTGAAGTCACCCACCAACGTCAGTGAGTACTGGGAAAAACCCGAGGCCACCGCCGAAACCTTCCACAGCGGTTGGATCGCCACCGGCGATATCGGTTACATCGACGAGGAAAACTTCGTTTATATCGTCGACCGGGCCAAAGACATGATCATTCGCGGTGGCGAAAATATTGCCGCTGCCGAAATTGAAGGCTGCCTGCTGGAAATGCCGGAAGTGCACGAAGTGGCCGCCTTTGGCGTTCCCCACGACACACTGGGCGAGGAGCTGGCGGTAGCGGTTTGCCCCAACGCCGGTGCAAGCCTCGATGCAGCCAGCGTCCAGGCCCATGTGAAATCGCGTCTGGCGGGCTTCAAGGTGCCGACGCATGTCTGGGTACGCGAGCAGGAAATGCCGCGCAACGCCACTGGCAAGATCCTGAAAAAGCAGTTGCAGAAAGACTACCTTGAGCAACATGGCTAAGGACGGCATCCCAGAAGACTGGGCGGAACTGCTCGAAGAGTTTCATCGACGTCAGGGCGAAGGCCGAAAAATGGGCAGCCCTGAAAAGCTCAGCGCGCGCCGCGAGTCCGGCCGCTTGAATGCGCGTGAAATCATCGAACAGTTGCTGGATGCCGACAGTTTTTTCGAACTCGGCACCCTGGTCGGCGGCGTCAGTTACCACGGCGAAACGCCCCTTCCCAGTGACGGTATGGTGGGTGGTCTGGGTCAGATTGACGGCCGTCCGGTGGTTATTGCCTGCGAAGATTTTACCGTTAAGGGCGGCTCCATCGGCCACGGCGGCAATGCCAAACGAGTGCGCTATGCCCGGCTGGCTGCACAGGAAAAAATCCCTTACATCCTGCTGCTCGATGGCGCCGGGGCGCGAGCCACCAATGCCCTGGAGCGCCACCCGTACGCCCCGAACGACATGATTGAAATCGCCCGGCTCAACGCCATTGCGCCGACCATTGCCGGGGTAATCGGCTCCAGTGCCGGGCACGGTGCCATCAGTGGTCTGCTGATGGATTTTGTGCTGATGACCCGGCAGGCCACCCTGTTTGCTGCAGGACCACCACTGGTCGCCGCGGCTACCGGCGAACAGGTAAGCAAGGAAGAACTCGGCCCGGCAGAAATGCACACCTCAGTCAGTGGCAATGCCCACAACCTTGTCGAAAACGATACCGAGCTTTGCCAGCAGATAAGGCGCATTCTGTCCTACTTACCCAGTCATGCAGGACAGCAACCGCCGCTGCTTAAAGAGGGCGATACCGAGGCCCGCCGACTCGATGACATCCTGCAGATACTGCCTCGCAACACCCAGACTCCCTACGATGTGCGCAAGGTTATCCGTGCTATCTGCGACCGTGACAGCTTTTTCGAAATCCAGCCCAACTATGGCCGCTCCATGGTGACCGGTCTGGCGCGCCTCGGCGGCAACCCATTACTGGTTATTGCAAACCAGCCCAATGTGCTGGCGGGCACCATTACTGCCGAAGGTGCCAACAAGGCGGCGCAACTGATCGACGTTGCAGACCGTTTTAATCTGCCAGCGCTGTTTCTGGCGGATAATCCCGGCGTCATGTCCGGAACCCAGGCCGAGCGCGCGGGCACCCTGCGCAGCGCTGCAGCCATGTTCCGGGCCCAGACCCGGTTCCGCCATCCCAAACTGCATGTCACCCTGCGCAAGGCCTTTGGCTTTGGCAGCTCGCTGATGGCGATGAATCCCTTTGACAGCCAGACCCTCAGTCTCGGCCTTCCCGGGGTCATGCTCGGCGGCATGCCGACCCGCGGCGGCGATCAGGCCGCGCGCATGGATGAAGCCACCGCCAAACGGATGCAGGAGCTGGAGTCCAGCGCATCGTGGAGCACCGCCGACAATATGGCCTTCGATGAAATCATTGACCCGCGAGACTTGCGCAAGGCCCTGTTAACAGGCTTGAATAGCGCCAGACAACGCACTCTCTGATTTCACGAGGAAACAACGCTTTATGACGATAATCGGCACGCCCTTTTCGGACACGGCCACCCGGGTATTGATGCTGGGCTCCGGCGAGCTGGGCAAGGAAGTGGTTATTGAACTGCAGCGCCTTGGCTGCGAGGTTATTGCCGCTGACCGCTACGACAATGCCCCCGCCATGCAGGTCGCCGACCGCTCGTACACCCTGTCGATGCTCGATGGCGACGCGCTGGAAGCATTAGTGCGCAAAGAGGCGCCGCATCTGATTGTGCCGGAAATCGAGGCTATCGCCACCGACCGGCTGGTTGCACTGGAAAACGAAGGTTTTACGGTTATCCCTTCGGCCCGGGCCGCCCAGCTGACCATGAATCGGGAAGGCATCCGCCGGCTGGCCGCGGAAGAACTGGGTATTGCAACATCGCCCTTTCGCTTTGCCGACACGATCGAAGACTATCAGAGCGCTGTCGAAGCGGTTGGTATGCCCTGCGTGGTCAAGCCCATTATGAGCTCGTCAGGCAAGGGGCAAAGTCTGGTTCGCTCCGCAGACGATATCACGCCGGCCTGGCACTACGCCCAGGAAGGCGGCCGCGCCGGAGCCGGTCGCGTGATTGTCGAAGGTTTTGTTGATTTTGACTACGAAATCACCCTGCTCACCGTGCGTCACAGTGGTGGCGTCAGTTTCTGCGAGCCCATCGGCCATCGCCAGGAAGATGGCGACTATCAGGAGTCCTGGCAACCCCAGCCCATGTCGCCCATTGCGCTGGAAAAAAGCCAGGATATCGCCGCGCGGGTAACAGAAGCTCTGGGTGGCTGGGGAATTTTTGGGGTAGAACTGTTTATCAAAGGCGACGACGTCTATTTCAGCGAAGTATCGCCCCGCCCTCATGACACCGGTCTGGTAACCCTGATCTCACAGGACCTCTCAGAATTTGCGCTGCATGCGCGCGCCATCCTCGGCCTGCCTGTACCGGTCATTCGCCAACGCGGCCCCTCGGCGTCGGCTGTACTGTTGATTGAAGGCGAATCCAGTCGCGTGCGCTACGGCAATCTGAATCACGCCCTGCAGGCGCCGGATACGGATTTGCGCCTGTTTGGCAAACCCGAGGTCAGGGGCAAGCGCCGGATGGGTGTGGCGCTGGCGCGCGCAGAGTCCACCGATGCCGCACGCCAACAGGCAATGGCCGTTATCGAAGCGATTACGGTAGAAGTCTAATGTCTAAAAAACGACTGGAAGAGGATGCCGCCAAGGTCGAGAAGGCCGATGTCACGCGATTGCTGTCGCGCTGGCCCGCTCTGCAGGAGCGGGTCCAATCCAGCGAGCGTTTGCGCCCTTTTATTGACGATATTGATACCGCCTATTCACTGCTACGCGATTACTCCACTCGCCGCTACCGGGAAATTCCCTGGGCCAGCATTGCCGCCATCGTCGCGGCGCTGCTGTATGTGTTAAACCCGCTGGACCTGATACCCGACCTGCTGCCCTTTTTCGGCTTTATCGACGACGCCAGCATTCTGGCTTTGTGCTGGAGCATGGTGCGCACTGATCTCGATAAATACCGGGAATATCTCGAAGGCCGGAACAGCGACACATCCCCATAACGCATCAGGCCGTTACTGATTTACCACCAGAGCCTGCTGCTCCTCGTCGCTCTCCCTTTTGTCCGCGTTGCTGTTGCGCTGTAGAAGCGTCAGCAGGAAGGGTTTACGCAACACCAGGAAGGCCGCCGGCACAAAATACAGCGACAGGATGGTGGCCAATACCGTTCCGCCCGCCAACACAATGGCAAAGGGTGGCCAGAAGCCGCCACCTCCCAGAATCAGTGGCAGCAACCCCGCCACGGTAGTGATTGTGGTTGAGGTGATATGGCGGGTGCACTCGCCGACAGAGGCGATAATCGCCTCGCGGTCTGCCGCCATGGCCCGCGGGTTGGCCTTGAGCTCGGTGAGAATAATAATCGCCGCATTCACCGCCAGGCCAATCAAACCCATCAGCGCCACGATGGACGTAAAACCAAAGGGGAAGCCGCTGAAGGACAGGCTCAACATACCGAGCCCCGCAGCCTGACCGGCCACCACAAAGATCACCAGCGTAAAGCGCAGCGAATTGAAGGCCATCAAGACCGCGACCACCATCAGCACCACAATCAGACTGACGCTGGAAAGTAGTTTCGACAGCGCCTTGTCGCGGTTTTCACTTTCGCCACCAATCTGAATTTGCACGCCGGCAGGCAGGGCAAAACCCTCGCTGTCCATTGCCTGGCGCAGGCGCCCGAGCACCACCGAGGGCAGCACGCCATCGCGAATATAGACTTCAACCTTGTTTACCCGTTGACCATCGCGCCGGGTAATCTGAGCCTGGGCGGGACGAAGCTCGGTATCAGCAATTGCCATAAGCGGCCGGGGCCCTTTGGCAAGGTTCATCGGCAGCAAATCCAGCTCATCAACCGCCACGGCTGAAATGCCTTCGACCCGAACTCGAACCGGCAACTGTTCAGTGGCTTCCAGGAGGGAACCCCGTTGAATACCGTTTAAGTCCGCCTGCAGTTTGGCGGACAGATCTGTGGGAGCGGCACCGCCGACACGGGTTTTAACCGGATCAACCTGCAACCAGACCTTGGGTACCACTTCACTCAAGGAATCGCGCACGTGAACCACATCCTCGGTGGCCAGCGCTATACGTCGCAACTTTTCGCCGACGTCCTTGAGCTGTTCCACACTGGAGCCCATCAAACGCAGTTCCACCGGCGCATCCGCGGGAGGGCCCTGTTCCAGACGGCGCACCAGTGCCTGATACTCGGGAAAGGCACTGTCAATTTCGCGCTGCAGAACACTCACCAGCCGGTTGGCAGCGCGGTAGTCGGTGGTGGTGATCATCGCCTGAGCGTAGTTCTGGGCGCCGTCCTTACCCTGCTTCAGGTTGTAATAAAACGAGGGCGCGCTGCTGCCGACAAACCAATTCAGACCGATGATGTCCTCTTGCTTGTTCATGACATCAGACAGCCTGCGCGTGGCCTCCAGTGTCGACTCAATACCCGCGGAGGCTGGCAAGTAGAGTTCCATATTGAGCATATCCCGGTCTGATACCGGGAAGAATTGTTCCGGCAGCTTGGCACCCTGGATAAAACCCAGTACCGGCAACACAAAAATCAAAAGCATGGTGAGCCTTGGCGCCCGCAGAACCCAACCCAGGGTGCGGGAGAAGATGCGGCCCAATACCGGCAATTCCAGACCATGACTTTGCGTTGGCGACAGCCAGCGACCCGCCAGCGGCGCGATAATAAAAAGTGATATCAACCAGGAACCGATCAGTGAGCCGATGACCGCCAGTGAAATACCGCCGATAAACTCCCCCGCCGGTCCGGGCATCAACACCATCGGCATAAAGGCCAGCACGGTGGTGAGTGTTGAACCCAACAGAGGTACCCACAAGTGACGAAAGGTTCGGG
>PAKT01000070.1 GCA_002710725.1 Spongiibacteraceae bacterium | reverse complement strand
TGCCGACTTTGCCGCCGAGGGCGGGGTGGTGGTGCTGACCACGCATCACGCGTTGCGCGATATGGATGGGCTGCGCTCGCTCAGTCTGGGGGCACTATGAACCTGGAGCTTTGCTGGTTGCTGTTACGACGCGAATTGCTGGTCAGCCTCCGCCGGCGCAGTGACCTTGCCAACCCGCTGTTTTTTTTCCTGATTGTCTGTGCCCTGTTTCCATTGGGTTTAGGGCCTTCTCCTGCACTGCTGGCTGGAATGGCTCCGGGTATTTTGTGGATCGTTGCGCTGCTGTCGGTGCTGATGGCCAGTGATGGGCTGTTTCGCGCGGACTTTGACGACGGCACGCTCGAGCAAGTGCTGCTCAGCCCCGTGTCACTCTATTTGACCAGTCTGCTGAAAGTGCTCGCCCACTGGTTACTCAGCGGGCTCCCGCTGACTCTTTTGTCTCCGGTATTGGCCTTGATGTTGCATATGCCACCTGAGGGTATACCCGCACTGTTAGCGAGCCTGGGTTTGGGGACCTTGGTGTTGAGCTTTATTGCCGCCATCGGCGCGGCCCTGACCGTAGGGCTCAAGCGCGGCGGGGTTTTGCTGTCATTGCTGGTGTTGCCCCTGTTTGTGCCGGTGCTGATTTTTGGCAGCGCGGCGGTGCAGCGCGCAGTACAGGGCATGGACAGCGCCGCGCCGCTGGCCCTGCTCGGCGCAATGGCCGCTCTGTTTCTGGTTGTGGCACCTCTGGCCATCGCCGGGGCGCTGCGGGTAAGCCACGATCAGTAAAGTGAGGCAGTATGAAGAGCTGTTGGTCAGGGGCTGTGACCGCATGACGGTTTGCAATGAATCTGCCGGAGCATGCGGTATACTAGCGCGCCATTTCGGGGTGTAGATGTGATGAGTTGTTATGTGGGCCTGGTTTCATAAATGGAGTTCGCCGCGCTGGTTTTACCAGTTGAGCGGCAGAGTGTTGCCCTGGTTGGCGGTGCTGAGTCTGGTCTCGCTTGTAGTAGGCGTTATCTGGGGCCTGGCCTTCGTGCCGCCTGACTACAAGCAGGGCAACAGTTTCCGGATTATCTATATTCATGTGCCGGCGGCCGCGGTGGCCATGGCCGGTTATCTGATGATGGCGACCGCCGGGGCAATCAGCCTGATCTGGCGTATCAAGCTGGCCGACATGGTGGTGAAATGCGCGGCACCCATTGGTGCGGCCCTGACCTTTCTGGCTCTGGTGACCGGAGCCATCTGGGGAAAACCCACCTGGGGAACCTGGTGGGTGTGGGACGCGCGAATCACCTCGGTGCTGGTTCTGTTTTTTCTCTATATCGGCATCATTGCCCTCTACGAAGCCTTCGATAACAAAGAAGCGGCCGGGCGCGCCAGCGCCATCCTCGCACTGGTGGGGGCGGTGAACATTCCCATTATTTACTGGTCAGTAGAGTGGTGGTACAGCCTGCATCAGCCTGCCAGTATCAGTTTTACCGGGGAATCTTCCATTCATCCGGAGATGCTGCGCCCCTTAATGCTGACCATTAGCGGTTTTTACTGTTTTTTCGGCTGGGTTCTGCTGCTGCAGGTGCGCAACGAAATTCTGCATCGGGAGCGCAATACGCGCTGGGTGCGTGATCTGATTCTACAGAGGTAGCATGTTTTTTGAGAGTTTTGCAGCGCTGCTGGCGATGGACGGGCACGGACCCTACGTCTGGTCGGCTTACGCCATTACCCTGGCGACCCTGATTGTGCTGGTGGTGCAACCTCTGGCGGCAAAGCGGCGACAACTGCGTGAACTGCGCGGCTTTCTGCGTCGCACGGAGGAGCAGTAATGCATCCGGTGCGCCGACAGCGTCTGGCCATTGTGCTGTTGATTGTTGCAGGCACTGCAGTGGCGGCAGCGCTGCTGGGTTACGCCCTGCGCGAGAACATCAACCTGTTCTACCCACCCTCTGATATCGCGGCAGGCAAGGCGCCGGTTGGACGCGATATCCGTGCCGGCGGAATGGTGCTGGAAGGCAGCATCAAGCGCGCTACAGACAGCCTGCAGGTCAGTTTTATCGTCACTGATTACCAGGCTAATGTACCGGTCACCTACACCGGCATCCTGCCTGACCTGTTCAGCGAAGGGGAAGGGGTTGTAGTATCGGGCCAGCTGGACGACGCCGGACTGTTTCATGCGGATCAGGTGCTGGCAAAACACGACGAGAACTACATGCCACCCGAAGTCAGCGATGCGCTGGAAAAAGCCAAAGCGCAATCGCCGGGTCAATCCGGCACCCAATCCAAGCCACAATATTGATGTTAGGGGTTAGAACCCGAGAGGTATGCATTGATTCCTGAAATAGGTCACTTCGCGCTGGTGCTGGCGTTTTGTGCGTCACTGTTGCTGGCGGGCGTGCCGGCACTGGGTTACGCCCTCGGTCATCAGACGCTGCTGGCCAGCGCCAATCGCCTCGCGCTTATTCAAATGGCTCTGGTGAGCGTCTCCTTTGCCTGTCTGGCGGCGGCTTTTCTGGGGGATGATTTCAGCGTTGCCATCGTGGCCCTGCAATCCAACACCCAATTGCCCACGCACTATAAATTTACTGCGCTGTGGGGCGGCCACGAAGGGTCGCTGCTACTCTGGGTGCTGATTCTGGCGGGCTGGACGGCGGCGGTTGCGCTGACCGGCAAGCATATACCCCTGTCAGTAAAGGCGGTTGTGCTGGCGACGATGGGTGCGATTGCCGTTGGCTTTATCAGCTTCATGTTGTTTACCTCCAACCCCTTTGATCGCGAGCTGATTGCCACCCCGGCAGATGGTCAGGATCTGAACCCTCTGCTGCAGGATCCGGGTATGGTGATTCACCCGCCCATGCTGTATTTCGGCTATGTCGGTTTTTCTGTCGCTTTTGCTTTTGCCATCGCCGCGCTGGTACGTGGGCGGCTGGACGCGAGCTGGGCGCGCTGGGCGCGGCCCTGGACCAATATCGCCTGGGCTTTTCTCACCGCCGGTATCACCCTGGGTAGCTGGTGGGCCTACTACGAACTTGGCTGGGGCGGCTGGTGGTTCTGGGATCCGGTGGAGAACGCCTCGTTTATGCCGTGGCTGGTGGGCACAGCCTTGGTACATTCGTTGGCGGTGACGGAGAAGCGGGGCGCTTTTAAAAACTGGACCCTGTTGCTGGCAATCTTTGCCTTTTCCCTGAGTCTACTCGGCACCTTTCTGGTGCGCTCGGGTGTGCTGACCTCGGTACATTCCTTTGCCTCAGACCCCACGCGCGGGCTCTATATTCTCGGCTTTCTGTTTGTCGTGATCGGCGGTTCGCTAACCCTCTATGCCCTGCGTGCGCCGGAATCGGAATTTCGACCCACCTTTGCCAAGATTTCCCGGGAATCGCTGCTGCTGGCCAACAATATCCTGCTGGTCTGCGCGGCTCTGGTGGTCTTGCTCGGCACCCTGTTTCCGCTGGTGATGGATTACCTGGGGCAGGGCAAGTACTCGGTGGGGCCGCCTTACTTCAATGCCATGTTTGTGCCGCTCGCCTGCGCTCTGGCATTGCTGACCGGCTTTGGCATGTTCAGTCAGTGGAAGCGAACACGGGGTCTTAAAGCGCTGGTCCGCGAGCCCTTGGTACTTGCTCTGCTGGTCGCGCTGTTGCTGCCCTTCGCCTGGGGCGAGTGGCATTGGCTGGCGGCCTTTGGTCTGTTCTTTGGTTTGTGGCTGGTGTTTGCCAGTGTGCGCAGTGTGATCCAGCAGACGCGCACCGCAGCAAGCTGGAGTAAAGGCTTCAAGCGATTAAAACGTTCTTATCTCGGGATGATTATGGCCCACGTGGGTTTTGGCGTGGCGGTGATGGGCGTTACGGTGGTGAGCCTGTATTCCTCTGAGCGCGACCTGCGCATGGCGGCGGGGGATTCTCTGGAGGTGGGAAGCTACCGGGTGGAATTTCGCGGCACCTCGCCCGTCACCGGGCCGAACTATGCGGGTACCCAGGGCGATATCAGGCTCTGGTCGGACGGCCGTGAAATAGCGCGTCTGCTGCCGGAAAAGCGGCGTTACCACGCGCGCGGTGAGCAGGTGATGACCGAGGCCGGCATCGACGCGGGCCTGCTGCGGGATGTGTATGTGGCGCTGGGCGAACCCCTGGGTGACTCGGCGTGGGCGGTGCGGGTGCACTACAAACCACTGGTTCGCTGGATCTGGCTCGGCGGCGCGCTGGTTGCCCTGGGTGGACTGCTGGCGGTGACCGACAAACGCTACCGTCTGCAGCGCTTGCGAGAGGAGGTTTGATGTGGGGCGTTTGAAGCTCTTTATTCCGCTGCTGGTATTTCTGCTGCTGGCAGCCCTGTTTTTTGCGGTTGAAACCGAAGTCAGTGAAGGGGAGTACGATCCAAAGGCTTTGCCCTCCGCCCTGATCGGTCAGCCCTTCCCAGCATTTCGCCTACCGGCCTTGCTCGGCGAGCGCGAGGTCGATGAAAGTCTGCTCAAGGGCAAAGTCAGCATCGTCAATGTCTGGGCGACCTGGTGCCCAACCTGCCTCTATGAACACCCTTTCCTGGTTGCGCTGGCAGAACGCGGCGAGGTGGCGGTCTACGGCATCAATTACAAGGATGATGCCGACAAAGCGAGACAATGGCTCGCGTCCAAGGGCAACCCCTTCGCGGTCAATATTGTGGACGCCAGCGGCAAACTGGGCCTGGACCTCGGCGTGACCGGCGCGCCGGAAACCTTTGTCGTCGATAGCGCAGGCAGGGTACGCATGCGCTATCAGGGCGGTCTTGATGAAAAAATCTGGCAGCGCAATTTTGTGCCGTTGCTGGAGCAGATTGCGACAGAGGAGGCGCTCTGATGCCCCGTCTTTTCCTGATGCTCTGCTTTGGCCTGCTGCCGCTGGTCGCTCTGGCAGTGGTTGAAGCCTATCCCTTTGAATCCGAGGCCGAGCGCCGTCGCTACAATGCCCTGATTGACGAGTTGCGCTGCCCCAAGTGTCAGAATCAGAATCTGGCGGGCTCTGACGCCCCCATAGCTCAGGATCTGCGCGCCGAGGTGTACCGTTTGATCCGGGATGGCAAAAGCGATCAGGAGATTCTGACCTTCATGCACAGCCGCTACGGGGATTTCGTGCTCTATCGGCCACGCCTGACACTGGAAACCGTTGCCCTGTGGTTGGGGCCGCTGCTGCTGGTGCTGATTGGTGCTCTGGTCTGGTGGCGACTGTCGCGCGGCGTGGCAAAGCCCAGCGCAGACAATGCAGGCCTGAGTGAGGCCGAACAGGCCAGACTCAAGGCGGTGCTGGAGAAGCGGGATGACTGAATTATACGTCCTGGTTGCCGTCTTTGGCGCCGGTTTTGTCGCTGCTGTCTGGTGGGCCTTGTCTGTTAGCCCCTCCCCTTCGGGGCGGGCGGTTGCCGGCAGTGATGTGTTTCGCCAGCGCCTGCAGGAGCTGGATGCCGAGCGCGAGCGCGGGGCCCTGGATGAAGCTCTGTTTCAGCAGCTGAAGACCGACCTCGAGCGACAATTGCTGGAGGAAAGCACTGCAGCGGAACAGGCACCGCGTCGGGAAGGCCTGGGTTTACTGACTGTTGCCGGGCTGGCGCTGTTGTTTCTGCTTGTCGGTCTCGGAGTTTACCGGCAGCTGGGTGCCTGGCCTGAGCTGGAGGTGCGGCAGTTGCAGCAGTCTCTGGAAGGGAAGCGCCGTTTCTCTCCTGAAGATATCACCGAACTGTCTGAGGCCATCGAAACCAGCCTCCACTTTCGCCCGGATAATCCCGAGTTGCGCTACTGGTATGCCCAGCTGGCGGTAGAGCAGGGCGACTACAGCGCGGCGGTTGAAAGTTATCGTGCGCTTTTGGCGCAGGCGCCGGACAATCCGGCTATTATGGCGCAGCTGGCCCAGGCCCTGTTTCTTGAGGCAGAGCGCCGCCTCAGCCCCGAGGCGCGGGAGCTTATGGAGCGGGCGGTTGCGCTGCAGCCGAATCAGACCACCGCGCTAGGCATGCTGGGTATGGATGCCTTTGAGCGCGAGGATTACCCGGCGGCGGTTGATTACTGGTCCACTTTGCTCAGTAATCTGCACCCTCAGGCGCCACAGGCCGAGATTATTCGTCAGGCCCAGACCCGGGCCAAGCAGCTGGCGCTGGCCAGCGGCGATCTGGCGGGTATCGAAGTGGTGGTTGAAGCACCGGCAGACATTCCTCAGCAGGGGGTGCTCTATGTCTTTGCGAAAGCGGCAGATGGCGGCGCACTGCCGCTGGCGGTTGTGCGCAGCAGTCCGGCGGGTGAATGGCCCAAACGAGTG
This sequence comes from Spongiibacteraceae bacterium, assembly GCA_002710725.1. Lineage (GTDB taxonomy): Bacteria > Pseudomonadota > Gammaproteobacteria > Pseudomonadales > Spongiibacteraceae > Litorivivens. The sequence continues at coordinate 10,638 of PAKT01000070.1, read as the reverse complement.
GTGCTGACCCCGGCCGACGCCATGCGTGCGGATATTTCCCTTAGCCAGCATGAGAAGATTCAGCTCACCGCGCGCCTGTCACTCTCTGGTGCGGTCACTGCAGGCAGTGGCGATCTGCAGGGGGAATCCGGAGTGCTGCGCTGGCGCGAGCACGAAGGACCGGTGCGACTGGTTCTGGACAAGCGCATTCCCTGACAGCTCACATTTCTCACCAAGCTGAGCCGCTGCCGGGGGCGGGAAAAAAAACCGTCCCCGGCGTAGAGCCTCCCGGCAATACTCGTTAAACTAGCGCAAACTTTGCACAGGGCCGCTCCGGGTTCTTGTTCTGTGGCAGTTTCAAGCTGTTTAAAGAATAAAATCAATTAGATACTCTAATTACTGGTAGTCAATTCTATGCGTTTGAAATGCATCAAACTGGCGGGCTTCAAGTCCTTTGTCGATCCGACCACGGTCTCTTTTCCCAGTAATCTGGCGGCCGTTGTCGGGCCGAATGGTTGTGGCAAGTCCAATATCATCGACGCGGTGCGCTGGGTGATGGGGGAGAGCTCGGCCAAGAACCTGCGCGGCGAGTCGATGACTGACGTTATTTTTAACGGCTCGGTGAATCGCAAGGAAGTGGGGCAGGCCTCCATCGAGCTGGTCTTTGATAACAGCGAAGGCAAGCTTGGGGGCGAATACGCGAGCTTCAGCGAGATAGCCATCAAGCGCAAGGTTACCCGGGAAGGCACCTCCGAGTATTTCCTAAATGGCACCAAATGCCGTCGCCGCGACATCACCGATATCTTTCTGGGTACCGGCTTGGGGCCGCGCAGCTATGCCATTATCGAGCAGGGCATGATTTCCCGGCTGATCGAGGCCAAGCCGGAAGACCTGCGGGTGTTTATCGAAGAGGCGGCGGGTATTTCCAAGTACAAGGAGCGTCGCCGCGAAACCGAAAACCGGATGCGCCGCACCCGCGAGAATCTGGAGCGCCTGACCGACCTGCGCGACGAAATGGAGCGTCAGCTCCAGCACCTTGAAAGACAGGCAAAATCGGCAGAAAAGTATAAAGAATTCAAGGCTGAAGAGCGTCAACTTAAAGCGCAGCTTCAGGCTCTGCAATGGCGCGGTATCAACGACAAAGTCGAACATCGCGGCGCCCATATTCGCGATCTGGAGGTGGAAGTCGAGTCGGTGGTGACTGAGCGCCAGTCGATCGAAACCAACAGCGAGAAGCAGCGCGACAACCTGACCCAGCTCAATGATGCCCTGAACCAGGTGCAGGGGCGCTACTACAGTCTCGGCGCAGAAGTCAGCCGCATCGAGCAGAGCATCAAGCATCAGCAGGATCGCGGTCGGCAACTGGCGGACGATCTGGACCGTGTCAATCGCGATTATGAGGAAGCCAAGTCGCACCTGACCAGTGACAGCGAGAAAGTCGGCCGCTGGCAGGAAGAGCTGGAAGGCGTAAGCCCCGAACTGGAGCTGGCTCAGGCCCAGGAAGAGGAGTCGCTGACTGCCTTGACCGAAGCGGAAGAAGCCCACAGCGACTGGCAGCAGCGCTGGGACGAATTCAACCAGACCGCCGCCGCGCCAAGGCAACAGGCGGAAGTGCAGCAGTCACGGATCCAGCATCTTGAGCTGACCCTGCAGCGGTTGCAGGACAAAATCCAGAAAACCGAAGCGGAAGGTGAAACTCTCGTCGCCAGTGATGACGACGGCGAGTTGGACGTTCTGCGCGAGCAGCTGGCCGAGATGGAGATGCAGGGAGAAGAGCGCCAGCAGCAGCTCGATAAGGTGCTGCCCGGTATCGCCGAGGCCCGCGACAGCCTGCAGAGCCTGAACGACGAACAGAACACCGTGCGCAGTGAGTTGCAGACCATGAAAGGCCGCCGCGCCTCACTGGAAGCGCTGCAGCAGGCTGCGATGGGTCAGGGTGAGTCGGTTGAAACCTGGCTGGCCGGGAATGAGTTGAGTGACGCGCCCCGCGCGGCAGAGCAGCTGGACGTAGAGAGTGGCTGGGAACAGGCCGTTGAAACGGTACTGGGAGATCGTCTGCAGGCTGTGACGGTCAGCGCGCTTGATCAGCTGGCGGAGTCGCTGTCGGCGCTTAATAAAGGCCAACTGACGCTGGTAGACGGAGCCGCCGGTCCGACGCGCACTGACAGTCTGGCGGGTAAATTGCGCGGCAACCAGGCGCTGGCGTCAATGTTGAGCAGCGTGCTCACCGCCGACACGCTCAGCGAGGCACTGGCCCGGCGCAGTGATCTTCAGGCCGGCGAATCCCTGATTACCCCAGAGGGTGTCTGGGTTGGCTCAAACTGGGTGCGCGTAGCGCGACCGGACGACAACGAGCAGGGTGTTATCAAACGCCAGCAAGAGCTTCAGGAGCTGAGCGAGCGCATTGCCGAGTTTGAGGAGCGCCTGCAACACATCGATCGGGAACTGCAATCCAAGCGCGACGCCATTGGCGATATGGAAGCCCAGCGCGATCAGTTGCAGCGCGAGATCCAGCAGCACAGCCGCCAGCACGGTGAACTGAATTCGCGCTTGAGCGCCCAGCAGGCCCGTATTGAGCAGATCAATACTCGCCGCGAACGCCTGCGCACCGACTTGGAAGAGCAGCGCGCCCAATACCGCCAGGAACAGGAATCGCTGAGCGAGGCCCGGGCGGTATTGTCAGAAGCGATCGAAGCCATGGAAATGGATTCGGGGCGTCGCGAGGAATTGATGCGCGAGCGCGACGAACTGCGCGCGACCCTGGATTCAGCCCGCCAGAAAGCCCGTCACGATAAAGATCACGCGCACCAGCTGGCGATGCGTTCCCAGAGTCTGAGCGCACAGCTTGAGTCCGTCGCTCAGGCTATTGCCCGGGCCAATGATCAGGTGGCCCTGCTGGAAAAGCGCCGCGAAGAGATCAAGGAAGCCCTGGCGCAGAGCGGTGATCCAATTGAAGAAATGCGCCTCGAACTGGAAGAGCGTCTGGAACAGCGCCTCACCGTAGAGGAAGAGCTGCAGGAAGCCCGGCGCAAGGTAGACAGCGTCGATCACATCATGCGCGAGCTGGATCGCAAGCGCACCGAGGTGGACAACCGCCTGCAGACCGCGCGGAGCAAACTGGAACAGGCCCGGCTCGAAAACCAGGAGCTGCAGGTACGCCGCCGCACCCTGCAGGAGCAGCTGGCCGAAGGGCAGCACGATCTGGAAGAGGTGCTGCAGGGCCTACCTGAAGAGGCGACCGAGAGCGAGTGGCAGAACCAGCTGGAACAGGTTGCCCGCCGGATTGAGCGCCTCGGTGCCATTAACCTGGCCGCCATCGACGAGTATCAGTCTCAGTCCGAGCGCAAGCGCTATCTCGATGCCCAGAATGACGACTTGATCGAGGCGCTGGATACGCTGGAGTCTGCCATCCGTCGCATCGACCGGGAGACTCGCAACCGCTTCAAGGAAACCTTTGACCAGGTCAATACCGGCTTGCAGGAACTGTTTCCTAAGGTTTTTGGCGGTGGCAGCGCTTATCTGGAAATGACCGGCGACGACTTGCTGGATACCGGCATCGCCATCATTGCACGCCCACCGGGCAAGAAAAACAGCACCATCCATCTGCTCTCCGGTGGTGAGAAGGCGCTGACCGCGATAGCACTGGTTTTTTCCATCTTCCGTCTGAACCCGGCACCGTTCTGTATGCTGGACGAGGTGGATGCGCCGCTGGATGACGCCAACGTGGGTCGCTACGCGCGCATGGTTCAGGAAATGTCGGATCAGGTGCAATTCATCTTTATTACCCACAACAAGATCGCCATGGAAATGGCCGAGCAGCTGATGGGTGTGACGATGCACGAACCCGGGGTGTCGCGACTGGTGTCTGTGGATCTGGAAGAAGCGGCCGAAATGGCGGCGATGTAGGCACTGCCCTGGCGTGCGCCGGGTTCTGGTAAATTGTCAGCTGGCATGTCAACGCAAGCGGTGCCAGAATATCGGAATCGTGGCTATACACTTGGCAGTCATAACACTTTCAGTCACTTAGGGGGGAGCGCGGGGAGTCGATGGAACTGAACGTCAGAGACTGGTTGATCATCCTGGGTGGTCTGGTTGCAGCGGGTTTTGTGCTCGATGCCTACCGCCGGGTGCGCGCAGGTTATAGCGACAAGCTCCGCATGTCGGCAAAGCAGCGCGATGAAGAAGACCTGGAGCTGAACAACCCCGAACTGCCCGCTGGCGGCGCGCGGGTAGTCTCGCGTTCCAAGGCTGTTCCCAGCTATGAGGTACAGGACAGCGACGGCCGGACTGATTCTGATGGCCCGGTGCCGGTGTTGATGGATTCCGTTGAGCCTGAACCTGAAGTCAACGATCCCGCGCCGGTGGAAAAACCATCCGCTAAACAGTCGCTGGGTGAGCTGGCCGAAACACCGACCGCCGAGAACCTGAAAGCGGCGCCCGCAGAGTCCGAGGTATCCCCAGAGACTGTCGCAAAAACCGCAAAGACAGAAAAGGCTGGGGTGGCTGCTTCGAAGACCGAACCCGAGTCAACCCCCGACCTTAAATCCCGCTCTAAAACTGAACCCGCTGCCTCGAAAAAGCATGCGCCCGAAAACAAGCGCAAGGCTGACGAGAAGAAGGCGGAAAAAACCGTACCCGAAGAAATCATCGTGTTGCATGTGGTGGCGCCAGAAAGCGGCGCGTTGGCGGGCGGGCCCTTGCTGCAGATTCTGCTGGCCTGCGATGTGCGCTTTGGCCGTATGAATATCTTTCATCGCTACGAAGAGGCCGGTGGTGAAGGGGCGGAGCAGTTCAGTGTGGTGAATATGGTGGCGCCCGGGACCTTTGATCTGGATGCCATGGAAAACTTTTCCACCCCGGGCATCAGCTTCTTTATGAGCCTGCCGGGGCCCAAAGACCCGATTAAAGCCTTCGACTGCATGGTGGAAACGGCTCAGGTTGTGGTTAAAAATCTGCGCGGCGAACTGCACGATGAAGCGCACAGCGTGTGTACCACACAGACCATTGAGCATTTGCGCCAGCGGATCCGCGATTTCGAGCGCCGTCAGCTCACGCTGGTGTGACGCCTTCACTGAATAATTAGATACAAGATGACTGACAACGATGTGCGCGCCCGGGCCGACGCTCTGCGCGCAGCACTGACCGAGCACAACCACAACTACTATGTCCTCGACGCTCCCTCGATTCCCGACGTGGAGTACGATCGCCTGTTTCAGGAGCTGGTCGCAATTGAGGCCGATTATCCCGAACTGAAAACAGCGGATTCGCCCACCCAGCGCGTGGGTGGCGAGGTGTTGGGTGCCTTTGAGGAAGTTGAACACGTTGTGCCCATGCTCTCGCTGGACAACGTGTTTGACGAGCAGGGCTTGCGAGATTTTGAGCAGCGTATCCACTCCCGTCTGGGTAGCGATAAAGCCCTGGTGTTTGCCTGTGAGCCAAAGCTCGATGGTATCGCCGTCAGCCTGCTCTACGAAAAGGGTGGGCTGGTGCGCGCCGCCACCCGCGGCGATGGCAAGCGCGGTGAAAATATTACCAGCAATGTCAAAACCATCGCTTCGGTACCTTTGAAGCTGCGCGGCAAGGGCTGGCCGGACGAGCTCGAAGTGCGCGGCGAGATTTACATGCCCAGAGTCGGCTTTGAAAAAATGAATGAAGCCGCGCGCGAGAAGGGTGGAAAAGTTTTTGTGAACCCGCGCAATGCCGCTGCCGGCAGCCTGCGTCAGCTGGACAGCAAAATCACCGCCAGCCGTCCGCTGGAGCTGGGTGTTTACAGTGTTGCCCTGCGCGATGACAAAAGCCCCTTTGATCATCACAGTGAAAACCTGAAAGCCTTGTCTGACTGGGGCTTTCGGGTCAGTGCAGAATTGCGGACTGTCGAGGGTGCAGAGGGCTGTCTGGAGTACTACGAGTATCTGCTCGGTAAGCGTGACCAGCTGCCCTATGACATCGACGGTATCGTTTTCAAAATTGACGATATCAATTTGCAGCGCAAACTGGGTTTTGTGTCGCGGGCGCCGCGCTGGGCGATTGCCCATAAATTTCCAGCGCAGGAAGAAATTACCGTTTTGCGGGATGTCGAATTTCAGGTCGGTCGCACCGGCGCCATTACACCGGTTGCGCGGCTGGAGCCGGTATTTGTGGGCGGAGTCACCGTCAGCAATGCGACCCTGCATAACTATGATGAAATTCAGCGGCTCGACGCGCGCATCGGCGACACCGTTATTGTGCGCCGTGCCGGCGATGTGATTCCGCAGGTTGTGCAGGTCGTCGTTGAGCGGCGGCCGGACAATGCCCGGTTAATCGAAATGCCGAGCACCTGTCCGGTTTGCGGCAGCGAAGCCGAACGAGTCGAAGGCGAAGCTGTGACCCGCTGTACCGGCGGTCTGATTTGCGGCGCCCAACGCAGTCAGGCGATCAAGCATTTCGCCTCGCGCAAGGCGATGGATATTGAAGGCCTCGGCGACAAGCTGGTGGACGCGCTGGTCGAAAAAGATCTGGTCAAGCACCCGGGTGATCTCTATAAACTCGACGTGGACACCCTGGCGGGACTTGAGCGCATGGGGCAGAAGTCGGCGCAAAACCTGATGGATGCTCTGGAGAAAAGCAAAGCCACAAGCTTGCCGGCATTTATCTACGCGCTGGGGATACGGGAAGTCGGAGAGGCCACCGCCCTCAATCTCGCTCAGTACTTCGGAGACCTCGACAAAATCATGGCGGCCGATGAAGCGGCATTGGTTGAGGTGCCTGATGTGGGCCCGATCGTCGCCTCGCATATCGCAAACTTCTTTGCAGAAGACCACAATCGGGACGTGATCAGCGCACTGCAAGCGGCCGGTGTGCACTGGCCCACTATTGAGGTAAAGAGCGCCGAGGAGCTGCCTCTGGCGGGGCAGACCTGGGTGGTAACCGGTACGCTGGAGGCCATGACCCGCGACCAGGCCAAGGCCCGCTTGCAAGCGCTGGGCGCCAAGGTGGCGGGCAGTGTTTCGGCCAAAACCCAGTGTCTGATCGCGGGCCCCGGCGCCGGCTCAAAGCTCGCCAAGGCAGAGAAACTCGGTGTCGAGGTTATCGACGAAGCGGCCTTTCTGGCCAGGTTAGAGGAGTGGGAGACATGATGCGCTGGCTGGCGCTGCTGGCTTTGGCCCTGTTGACTGGCTGCGCCACGCCGCCGAGCAATGTCGATGACATCTGTGAGATCTTCCGGGAAAAAGACGACTGGTACGGCGATGCCCAGAAGGCATCCGAACGCTGGGGCTCACCCATACCCACCATGATGGCGATTATGCATCAGGAGTCGCGTTTTCGCGCCAAGGCCAAACCGCCGCGTAAGTATTTTCTCTGGGTCATTCCCGCCGGGCGTATTTCCGATGCCTACGGCTTCCCCCAGGCCAAGGACGCCACCTGGGACTGGTACCGGGACAAGGCCGGGCGCTGGGGCGCTGATCGAGACGATTTTGGCGACGCCATCGACTTCATCGGCTGGTACAACAAACAGTCGGCAAAAATGTGCAAGATCAACCCGGCCGACACCTATCACCTCTACCTCGCCTATCACGAGGGCCATGGCGGCTTTAATCGCCGTACCTTCAGTGACAAAGCCTGGCTCAAACGGGTGGCGCACAAGGTGTCGGCTCGCTCCCAGAACTATACCCGCCAGCTGGCAGGGTGTCGGGAGGAGCTGGAGCGGGGCGGCTGGTTTTTTGGCTGGTTCTGACCCTGTCGGGCGCCGGTGAAGGAATTTTTCATCTGCGCCGCCTTTGTGTTGTTTTTCTACAGATCGGCTATTTCGTTATACCAATGATTTATTTCGGAATTTTCCGGTAGATCAACACATTTATTTACTGAATTTTGACTATCAGTATGATGTAATCTTTCTGTTTTACCGGGTGATGGGATGCGAAATCCCTCGCAGCCGGTGGTGTAAATCCTTAAATACACGACGGAAAGAGCTTTGAAACCCACAGACGTTAAAGACCCGGAATACTTCCACAAGGTGGTCGATTGCCAGTACGCCTGCCCGGCCCACACTCCCGTTCCCGAATATATTCGCCTGATTGCTGCCCAGCGCTACACCGACGCCTACATGATCAACTGGGAATCCAATGTATTTCCCGGCGTGCTCGGTCGAACCTGTGACCGGCCCTGTGAGCCTGCCTGTCGGCGGGGGCGCATTGAAGACGAGCCGGTGGCGATCTGTCGCCTGAAGCGTGTAGCGGCGGACAACAAATCCAATATCGCGGAGCTTCTGCCCAAAATTCCCAAGGAAAAGAACGGCAAGAAAGTGGCTTTGCTGGGCGGTGGTCCCGCCTCTCTGACGGTCGCGCGCGATCTGATGCCCTTGGGTTACAGCATCGATCTCTACGATGACCAGCCTGCGGGCGGCGGTTTCATGCGCAGCCAGATTCCCGCCTTCCGTTTGCCGGAAGAGGTGCTGAACGAAGAGGTCAACATGATCCTCGATATGGGGGTGCTGACCCAGTTCAATACCTACGTCGACAGCCTGAAAAGCATTCTGGATAAAGATTACGACGCGGTTTTCGTCGGCACCGGCGCACCTCGTGGTCGTGACCTGGATTTGCCGGGCCGTGAAGCGGCGGGTGCCAATATCCATATTGGTATTGACTGGCTGTCCAGCGTCGCTTTTGGTCATGTGTCTTCCGTGGGTAAACGGGTGGTCGTGATGGGCGGCGGTAATACCGCTATGGACTGCTGCCGCACCGCACGTCGCCTGGGTGGCGAGGATGTGAAGGTTGTGGTCCGCAGCCCCTTCGCGGATATGAAAGCCTCGCCCTGGGAAAAAGAAGATGCCATGCACGAGGGCATTCCGATTCTCGACAACCATGTACCCCAGGAATTTCTGGTGGAAGACGGCAAACTGGTGGGCGTCAAATTTGAAAAGGTAGAAGCCCAGTACGACGACAAGGGCAAGCGTTCACTGGTGCCGACCGGCGAAGACCCCGTCATCATAGAGTGCGATGATGTGCTGATGGCCATCGGTCAGGAGAATGCCTTCCCCTGGATTGAGCGGGATGTTGGTGTCGAGTTCGGCAAATGGGACATGCCGGTTGTCAACGAAGTGACCTTTCAATCCTCCAACCCGAAAGTCTTTTTTGGTGGCGACGCTGCATTCGGCCCCGAGAATGTGATTACCGCCGTGGCGCACGGCCATCAGGCGGCTATTTCGATTGATCTGTTCTGTCGCGGTGAGAGCGTAGATACGCGCCCGGCGCCCGGCGTTACCCTGGTCAGCCAGAAAATGGGAATTCACGAGTGGAGTTACGACAACGCGGTTGAAGACGACAAACGCTATATCGTTCCCCAGGCTGAATTGAAGCGGACCCTGTCCGATCGCAAGCTCGAAGTTGAACTGGGTTTTGACGCTGCAACTGCCCTGCGCGAAGCACAGCGCTGTCTTAATTGCGATGTGCAGACGGTGTTTGCCGAAGACCGCTGCATCGAGTGCGATGCCTGTATCGATATCTGTCCGACCGATTGCCTGACCTTTGAAGTCAACGATGGCGAAGAAGAGCAGATCCGTCAGAAACTGAAAATGCCGGCCAGCAATCTGGCGCAGGACATCTATGTATCAGAAGCGCTGCCAACCGGGCGGGCGATGATCAAGGATGAAGACGTCTGCCTGCACTGTGGATTGTGCGCCGAGCGCTGCCCAACCGCAGCCTGGGATATGCAGAAGTTTTACTACTCCGTGACCAAGGCGGGGCAATAGGGCAGAGCAATGAATAGAATTCAAGCAGTCAACGATTTCGTTATCAAATTCGCAAACGTCAACGGCACCGGTTCGGCCAGCGCCAACAACATGTTTGCCAAGGCCCTGTTCCGCATGGGGCTGCCGGTCAGCCCTAAAAACATCTTCCCCTCGAACATTCAGGGGCTGCCGACCTGGTTTGAAGTGCGGGTCAGCGACAAGGGTTACCTGGGGCGCCGCGGCGGTGTGGATATCATGGTTTGCGTTAACCCGCAGAGCATGGCGAAAGATATCCGCGAGGTAGAGTCCGGTGGTTACTTCCTCTATGACTCGAGCAAGCCGATGGACCTGCGCATGGTGCGCAATGACATTAACATCATCGGGGTGCCGCTGACCGACATCTGTACCCGCGAGTATGCCGACCCGCGCCAGCGCCAGCTGTTTCGCAATATCATCTATGTGGGCGCTCTGGCCGCGCTGCTTGATATCGAATTTGACGTCCTGACCGGTATTGTCTCCGATCAGTTTCGTGGTAAAGAGAAGCTGGTGGTTCCCAATGTGCATGCGCTGGAGCTGGGCTACCACTATGCCCGCGAAAATTACGAGTGCCCCATTGGCATCCGTGTGGAGCGCCGCGATGCGGTGGGCGACAAGATCCTGATCGATGGCAATACCGCAGCCTCGCTGGGTGCGATTTACGGCGGTGCCACGGTGGCGGCCTGGTACCCGATTACCCCGTCGACTTCCGTGGTTGATGGTTTTGACAAGTACTGCAAGCGTCTGCGGATTGATCCGGGCAGCGGCGATAAAAATTACGCCATTGTGCAAGCGGAAGACGAACTGGCGGCCATCGGCATGGTTATCGGCGCCAGCTGGAACGGCGCGCGTGCCTTTACCGCGACCAGCGGCCCCGGCATTTCCCTGATGAGCGAGTTTCTCGGGCTGGCCTATTT
>PAKT01000069.1 GCA_002710725.1 Spongiibacteraceae bacterium | reverse complement strand
TGGCAGACGCCGGTTTTCTCTGCGTCGATGTCCTACCTGGTTCTCAATCCCTGGTGGGAAACCCCGCGCAAGCTTGCTCGTCTTGATCTGCTGCCAAAATTTCAGGCAGACCCGGCGGTTATTCAGGAGATGGGATACCAGTTTCTGGACTCGCAGGGGCAAGTGGTCGATCCGGCCGCTGTCGACTGGCACAGCCTGGGGCCGGCGAGTTTTCCCTTTCGCGTGCGGCAGGCGCCAGGGGACAAAAATGCCCTCGGCCGGGTGAAATTCATGTTTCCCAATGTGCATGAGGTCTACCTGCACGACACCCCGTCCCGTGACCTGTTCAGTAAAACCCGGCGTGATTTTTCTTCGGGTTGCATCCGCGTCAATGACCCCCTGGACCTTGCGGCCTGGGTACTGAAGTCCTCTCCGAACTGGACGCGGAGCAGAATTGAAGAAGTGGTTGCATCGGGACGTGAGATGACGGTTCGGCTGGCAGAAAAAGTACCGGTGCACCTGCTTTACTGGACAGTTGTTATAAACGATGAAACGGGCGACATACGCTTTGTTGAAGACATTTACGATCGCGATGCTCGTATATGGGAGGCCATGAATGCAAGCCAGTAAAAGAGCTTTACTAAGCCTGTGCATGCTGCTGGCGTGTCTGGTGCTGGCGCCTCAGGGTAATGCTTTTGACAGCGGGGCCGCGGGTTTTGCGGTGAGTGTGAATGGCCTTCGGATACCGTATAAGGTAATGGGGCTGACCGCCATGCCGGGGGAAGCGCTGAGCATTCAGGCACCGGAGAAATCCCGTGTGCAGGCAAACGCCGGTTCCGTTACTCAGGATGGTCCGATGCGCTGGAACTGGCAAGCGCCCGGGCAGGGACTTGTCGCGATCACCGTGTCCGATGCATCGGGCAAGACGATGCAGCTGAACGTGTTTGTACTGCGGCCTGCGGCAAGCGTGAAAAACGGCCTGGTCGATGGTTACCGTATGGGTGATTACCCTCAGCAGGCCTATCGGGGCTTTGAAGCCTACGAACCACCGGAAGGTTTTATCGAGGTCACCCCGGCCTTGTTTGATGTATTCCTCTCGCCCCATTTTCGGCTAGGGCAGTTTCTCTGCAAACAGGCGCCGGTCAATGGCAAGCAGTTCATGCTGTTCCGCCCGGAGCTTATACTCAAGCTGGAAACCATTTTGCAAAGACTGAATGAGCGAGGCATTGCGGCGGATACCCTGTTTATCATGAGTGGCTATCGCACACCGCATTACAATCACAGCATCGGTAATCGCAAGTACTCGCGCCATATCTATGGTGGGGCGGCAGATTTTTTTGTGGATGTCTCACCGCGTGACGGTCGCATGGATGATCTTAACGGCGATGGACGGATTGATCGGGCCGATGCGGCACTGGTCTACAGTCTGGTGGAAGAACTCAGTCGAAGCCGTGACTGGCAGGCAGGCGGCCTGGGAGAATACGGGGTCAGCAGCTCTCACGGACCTTTTGTCCATGTGGATGTGCGCGGCCACCGGGCGCGCTGGGGGCGGTCGGTTCGCAATTGATGCGGGGCGCTAGTTGCTAAACAGTGCCGCCAGGCCTGAAGCAAAAGGCGGCTCTATCAGCCCTTTTTCGGTGATGATGCCGCTGACCAGGCCGGCCGGTGTTACATCAAAGGCCGGGTTGAGGGTTTTAATCTCCGCAAGCGTTGCCCGATGCTCGCCGAATTGTCTGACTTCGTTGCTGTCCCGCTGCTCAATAGGGATCAGAGATCCATCAGCTGTCGACAGGTCGATGGTTGAGGACGGGCAGGCGACATAGAAGGGAATACCGTAGTGTCTGGCCAGAATGGCAACACCCAGTGTGCCAATCTTGTTGGCCACATCGCCATTGGCCACGACCCTGTCTGTGCCGACGATAACCAGATCAATTGCGCCGGATGCCATGGTCTGGGCCGCCATATTGTCGGTCAGCAGGGTGACATCGATACCGGCGCAGTGCAGTTCCCAACTGGTAAGACGAGAGCCCTGAAGCAGGGGGCGGGTTTCATTCGCGTACACGCGAAACGAAATGCCCTGTTCGTGGGCGAGGTAGAGCGGTGCAGTAGCCGTACCAATGCCGCCGGTGGCGAGGGCGCCGGCATTGCAATGGGTCATCACCCCGCAGCCTTCGCGAATCAGCGGCAATGCCTGTTCACCGATGCCGCGACAGAGGGCCTCATCTTCAGCGTGGATTGCCTCGGCTTCGCGCACCAGCCGTCGCCACAAACCGTTGCTGTCACCGGAATAATTGTCACTCAGCTGCCGCAGGCGTTGCAGTGCCCACTGCAGATTTACCGCCGTGGGGCGCGAGCTGTTGATGTAGTCGGCCTGGCGATGGAGCTCGGCGATGAATTCGGGCAGGGGTCGGGCGGTATGGGGGGCGAGCACCACGCACAGCCCGTAGGCGGCCGCGATACCAATGGCCGGTGCGCCGCGCACTTTCAGCGCGTGAATGCTGGCGTAGAGCTGCTCGGCACTTTGCTGTTTTTCGTAGTGCACATCGTGGGGCAGGCGAGTCTGGTCGAGTAACCAGAGCTCGCCGTTTTCCCAGCGTATTGCTTTGGGAAAGTCGCCTATCATCGACGGGTAGGCAGCACGTCTTTCAGTTTTTTGTGCATGTCCAGAATAGCGGCTTCGGTTTCTTCCCAGCCGACGCAGCCGTCGGTGACGGAAACACCGTATTTCAGGTCTGCCAGATTTTCAGGAATCTTCTGGGCGCCACCGTGAATATGGCTTTCCACCATCAGGCCGACAATGGATTTGTTGCCTTCCAGAATCTGGTTGGTGACGTTCTCCATGACCAGCGGCTGCAATTCCGGTTGCTTGTTGGAGTTGGCGTGGCTGCAATCCACCATGATATTGGCGGGCAGCTTATGCTTGGCCAGCTCGGCTTCTGCCAGCTTGATATGCACGGAGTCGTAATTGGGGCCGCCGCTGCCGCCGCGAAGCACCACATGGGCGTAAGGGTTGCCGCGGGTGTGGATGACAGCAACCTGACCTTCATTATTGATACCCAGAAAACGGTGCGGCTTGGAGGCTGACTGCATGGCATTGATCGCCACTTCCAGAGAACCGTCGGTACCGTTTTTGAAACCGACCGCCGACGACAGGCCGCTGGCCATCTCCCGGTGAGTCTGGGATTCGGTGGTGCGCGCGCCGATCGCTGACCAGGCGATGCAGTCCTGCATATACTGGGGCGAAATCGGGTCAAGCGCTTCGGTGGAGGTGGGCAGGCCCAGCTCACAGATATTGATCAGCAGTTCGCGGCCGATATGCAGGCCTTCCTGAATCTTGAAGGTATCGTTCAGGTGGGGGTCGTTGATGAGGCCTTTCCAGCCTACCGTCGTGCGCGGCTTTTCGAAGTAAACCCGCATAACCAGATGCAGGCTGTCTTCAACCTTGGCCGCCAGCGCTTTCAGGCGCTGGGCGTAGTCCATCGCAGCTTTGGTATCGTGAATGGAGCAGGGGCCGACGACCACAAACAGGCGTTTGTCTTTGCCATCGAGAATATCGCGGATAACCTGGCGCGACTTGCCGACGGTTGCGGCAGCCGTTTCCGACAGGGGCAGCTCGGATTTCAGTTTGGCCGGCGTAATCAGGATTTCCTGCTCGGCGACATTTAAATTTTCAAGTACTTCAGTATTCATTTAAGATTCCCGCGTTCCGCCGGGTTGATGACTTATAAGGCCCGGCATTCTAACGCAAAAACCACCGCATGGGATATGTATGGGGCGAATAAGCGCCGTTTACACCGCGATTCTGCTGGGCTTTAGTACTTCGCTCCCGGCTGCGCCGGAAACCGCCGATGATGAGTTGCCAATCATTCGTCTGAGCCCGGCTGTTCGTGAAAGCGATCGCGGCGCCGATTTTTATCAGCGCGTCCCCTGTCGTGAACTGGGAACGGCGGATGTGCGCACCGATGCCGAGCGCGCCCACCTTGATGCCCGCAAGCAACAGTGCCTGGAAAAATATCGCCAGTTTGCGCCCAGGTCGTTTCAGCGGTGAGTCGTCTTCGGGTCTACAAAAAAGCCAAATCCCGCCCCCAGCAATGGCAGGACGAACTGACCATTACCCGGCTCAGCGATGATGGTCGGGGGGTGGCGAAACGTTCCGGCAAAGTGGTTTTCGTCGAGCGCTGTCTGCCGGGTGAAACAGTCATAGCTCGCAGTTATCGGACAAACAAGCGCTTCGATGAGGCCGAGCTGGTCGCGGTAACGGAGTCTTCCAGCCAACGGATTGGGCCACCTTGCCGCCACTACAACGACTGTGGCGGCTGTCAGCTTCAGCATATGGACGTCAACGCTCAGCGAGAGCAGAAGTCCAGGCGTTTTGCGGACATGCTGTCGCGGCTGGACGGACCAGATCCCCTGCCGCCGATAGTGGGGGAGGCATTCGGCTACCGCCATAGAATACGATTGGCCTTCGAAAAGGGGCACGTCGGACTCAAAGCCGCGCGCAGCCACGCCATTGTGCCGATTCCCGAGTGCCTGATCCTTCGGCCTGCTCTGGCAGAGGCCATGAACACGCTCTACCAGCATAGTGAGAGCTTTTCGGCCCTGTTTCGCGGTGAAATAGAGCTGGTTGAGGGGCAGGGTGGCGAGGTCGCCTGTGCGCTGTCGCTGACCAAGAAGCCGACAGCGGCTGCGCTTTCGCGCTTTCTAGCCTCATTCCCCCTGCCGGTCAGCCTGGTTGTTGCCGGCGACGAGGTGCTTCGGTTTGAAGAGGCAGAGCTTCTTTACCCGGACAGTGACCTGCGCTTTGAGCCCAGCGATTTTACCCAGGTAAACCCGGATGTTAACCGGCAGTTGCTGGCACAGGTCGGTGACTGGCTGGCATTGACACAAGAGGACTGGCTGCTGGATGCCTTTTCCGGGCTGGGGAATTTCAGCCTGGCTCTGGCAGCTCAGTGTGGCCGGGTTCTGGGGCTGGAGAGTGATGTGGAAATGGTTGCCCGAGCCCGGCTTTCGGCTCCGGCGACGGTGCACTTTGAACAGGCCGACCTGTTTGACCCGAAGCTGTCCTTGCCTGAGGGGCTTAACAAGGCGGTTATCGACCCGCCCCGGGCCGGTGCCAGCGCGCTGTGTGAAAAACTTGCGGCCATGCCTCTGCAGAGAATCGTCTATGTCAGTTGTGACCCGGCTACGCTGGAGCGCGACGCCCGAATCCTGATGGCCGGTGGTTTCAGGCTGGACGCTGCCCGTTGGGCGGATATGTTCCCGCAAACTCACCATATGGAATCCGTGCTGCTTTTCAGCGCTAGAGATTAAACTGCTGTGGCTTTTTGCCGATCCGGTCACTGGCAGGGTGCCGGATATCCCCTTACTATGGCCCATTGATAATAAAAAGTACGGGTACGACCATGCGATTTCTGCTAGTGCTGGCTGGCCTGCTGTTGGCCGCCTGTAACGACAGCTCAAGTTCCTCCTCTTCCCCGCCTGCGGCGGTAACAGGCCCGCAAACTCCCGCGCCCCCGGTAGCGAGGCAGGGCCTGCCCGAGGGTGTGCCACCGGCCGCACGCGGCGTTGAGCCGGCGCTGCCGGTGAATCCTGCCTGGCCATTTTCCGGCAGCGCGCCGCGCACCCTCGGTAGCGGCCGCTATGCCGGTGGCGCCTATTACTGGACCGACTTTATTTACGATGCCAACGGCGCCCTCGGGCCGAATCCGCCGGCTTACCGCGTCGGCACGCCTTCCGGCGGCAGTTATCACTACCCTGACGAGGCCATGGCGGGTAATGGCGCCGACATTTTCCGGGTCGGTATCGGTCGCGACGACACCAGTTTGCACCTGCGGGTTGACTGGCAGACCCTGCTTGATCCCGCCGTCCCGATCGCGGCCTTCGCCCTGGATTACAAAGAGGGCGGCCAGGATAGCCTGCCGGGGATTCCCCGCATTACCGCTCCGGGTGTCGATGCTCTGGTGTTTCTGTCCAGTGCAGGCGTGACGGTGGATCGCCTGGACGGCAACGGTCCCATTGCCTTCGGCCAGATTATAACGGATCTCGCCTCACGGTCTTTTGTCGCGCAGATTGGCAGCACCCTGTTTAGCTACGAGCGCCCTTGGAAAGTGTATCTGCTCTCTGGTATCCACGACGGCAATGGCGGATTTCTGGACGACAACATCGCTTTCCGCAAGCTGCCCACGCAGCCGCCTGTGTTCAACGTGGCGTTCCGGGATTACGACGACGAACCGGTGGCCAATAACTTCTGGTTCGATCAGGAACAGGCGATCGCACTGAGCAGCGGCGATATCAGCGAGTTTGTGCTGGAGCTGGACTGGAACCGGATGGGTGAAACCGAACCGGAACCGCTGCCAAAGGGCTACAGTAATCGCTGGTACGTGTCTTCCCTGTCGGGCACGGCGCTGAAGGCTGATGGTCAGGAGGCGGGCATCGATCGCAGCGAAAATCCCGTGACTCAGCCCCAGTACTACGATGCGGTGCAGCCCTATGGCATCTACGTCCCGGAAAATTATCAGGAAAGCGAGAATGAGCCGACGCTGTTTACCTGGCTGCTGCACAGTCTCACCCAGAACCATAACCAGTACGGCGCCACTGTCCCTAACTTTCTCGACGCCGCCTGTGAGCGTTTGCGCCAGTCGATCTGTGTCACCACATTGGGGCGCGGACCAGCGGGTTTTTACAGTGGTCCTGCCGAGGTGGATTTATGGGAAGTCTGGCGCGATGTTGCGGCGCACTACACCATTGACCCGGAGCGGGTGATCAGCAGCGGGTACTCGATGGGGGCGATCGGCACCATCAATCTGATGATTAAATACCCGGATGTCTTCGCCGGCGGCGTGGTACTGGCGGGTTCTCATGCAGACAGCCCGATTTTACCCTGTTCACCGGGGACGTCCGGGTGCGCTGAGCCCAAAGGTCCTGAGCTGATGCAGAATCTGAAGTGGAACGGCTACTACCACGCCCACGGCAGTTTCGATCAGCTGGTGCCTTTTGTTGACGCCCGCGCCACGGTCGATGCCATGAAAAGCAATGGCTATCGCTACGTCTTTGATCACTATGTGGCTGAAGATCACATCATCTGGACCCTTAAGGATGCGGCGTACTCGGCCTTTGAAGAGGCCGCCAAATGGATGGTCGGCTGGCTGGCGGAAACCGATACGCGCAAACAGAATCCGGGGGATTTCATCTATCGCTGGGAGCCCTCAGCCGTTGCCCCGACACTGGGTATCGGCCCACAAGGCGGCTGGTGGCTGAGTGATATTGCCGCGGTAGCCGATGTGGACTTTGCCGAAATCCGTCTGGATTCCGGGGCTTTGCCCGAGCGGGTCGTGACCGTTAATTTTGAGGGGAACCAGTTTCTTCCGCCCAATGATATGACCCTCAGCCCGGCACTGCGTGAAGAGCAGCGCTGGGAGGGCGACACCCTGGAAACGGTTGGTGGAACATTAACGGTTGGGCTGGAAAATGTTGCGGCCTTGACGCTTGATCTGGAACGCGCCGGTATTGCCGGCCGGACGGATCGGGAAATACAGCTCGATTCCACGCATCCTGTGACGCTGACATTGACGGGGCTGGAGCCTGGTGCCCGGTTGATGACGGGCAGTGAGACAGGGACTGAGGAGAGCGGACGGGTAACGCTGAACCTGCCCGCAGGTGCCGGGCAGGTTATTAGCTTTTCGGCGCTTTGAGCGCCCTTACATTTTGCTGATAATGTCGTCGGCGTAGCGTTTTACGCCGTCGATCTTCTTGTCGATATCGTCGGTTTCGCCGTGATAGAAAGGCCAGGGCATGGTCAGAATGTGGGTCACGCCCGCATCCTCCAGCTTTTTGTAGCCGTCGACGGTAAAGGCGTCGGACGGAGTGGCCATCACGCTGAAGGGCAGGTGGTCACGGCCGTATTCCTTGCGATAGGCTCTTACCTTGTCGATGCAGGCGATAATTTCATCGGAAGTCTGCAGGTCCGTTACCCAGCCGTCGCCCAGGCGGGCGGCGCGCTTCATGGCCGCATCGCTGATGCCGCCCACCCAGATGGGAATGTGCGCCGTAGGTGCCGGGTTCATTTCCAGCTTGTCGAACTGATAATACTTGCCCTGATAGTCCACCATCTCGCCAGACCAGAGCAGGCGCATCACCTCAACCATTTCATCGGCGCGCTTGCCGCGTGTGTGGAAGTCCTGTTGCATCAACTCGAATTCATCCTTGGACCAGCCGACGCCAATGGCGGGAATGATGCGGTTATCCGAAATGATGGCGGCGGTGCTGATGGCTTTGGCCACCAGAAAAGGATTGCGCATGGGCAGCACAAAAATATTGTTAGTGAACTTAAGGCGTTTGGTGATGGTCGACAAGGCTCCTGCCATCACATAGGGGTCAGGCCAGTCGGTAAAGGCCTCCCAGCGCCGTGAACCATCGTCGGTGTAGGGGTAAGGGGTGCGGATCGATTCCGGGTGAACCACGTGATCCGAAAAGGACATCGCTTCCCAGCCGCAGTCATCCGCCACCGGCGCCAGTTTGGTCAGGTGGGCGACGGTGCTGAAGGAGGTAGAGAGTACAAATTTCATATCACATTCCGTGCTTTGTTCGAATATGGGCGAGCAGTCCATCGGCGGCTCGCTCCAGCGTTTGAATGACGCCGTCAAAGGCCTCGGCTTCTTTGTAATAGGGGTCGGGAATCTGCGCGTTACCGCCGTTTTTGCAGTAGTTCATAAACAGATTAATCTCGCCCGCGTAATCTTTGGGTGCCCAGGCTTCCACGTTGGTCAGGTTGATGCGGTCCATGGCAATCACGTAGTCAAAGCGCTGATAGTCTTCGTCACAGATCTGCCGGGCAATTTGAGCGCTGATGTCATAACCGGCGCGCAATGCGGCTGACTGAGAGCGTTCATCCGGGGATTTGCCGAGATTGAATGCCGCGGTGCCACAGGAGTCCGTGTGAATCTGATCGCCCAGCCCTGCCGCGCGAATCCGGTGTTCGAAAATTCCCTGAGCCGCTGGCGACCGACAGATATTTCCAAGACAGACAAAAAGTACGCCAACAGACATGGGGGCTCCTGAATAAAGATGCTTAGGGTAGGCTGGAAGCGCCTGCTCTGCATCACCCGAACGGAGGGCAGCAGAGCGGCGGGGGCTAGTACAGCAGATGTTCCTGCAGTTGTTGGCGCTCTTTGGGGCCTATGCCCAGTGCCGTTTGCAGATAGTTATCCATGCTGCCGTAGGTTTCGTCGATGGCCTCGAAGGCCGCGTTGATATAGTCGGCATCGACACCGAGCAGGGCTCGTGCGGCTTCTTCGTTTGCCCGAAACAGGCTGCCGACTTTTATCCAGCGCAGCCAGTTTGCCATTTGCTCCTGGGTGTAGGTATTGGTTGCCAGGTAATCCTCAAGGATGGTTTCTCGCGGCACGTTCAGTGCGCTCAGTACCAGCGCGGCGGCAAGTCCGGTTCGATCTTTACCGGCCGTGCAGTGAAATACGGTCGGGTAACTGCTGCCGTGCAGGAGCTCCTGCATGAATTCCCGGTAGACCGGTGTGTGGTTTTCGATCATCTCGCGATTGGCCGCGATCATCAGGGCTCGCACGTCGTCGGTTCTGGTGTCGGGGCTGGTGACAAAGCCTCGCATATCATCAATCGCGGTCGCGGCAATGGCGATGGGTTTGTTGAACACGCTCACCGAGGTGTCGGGGGCGAAGCGGTTAGGCGCTTCGGCCCGTTCTGCCTCAGAGCGAAAATCGACGACACGCCGGATCTCGAGCCGTTCGATGTATTGCTCATCAGCGGCACTGAGCCCGGCCAGTTTATCCGAGCGGTAGAGCACGCCCCAACGCAGGGTTCTGCCGTCCCGAGTCTGGTATCCGCCGAGATCGCGGAAGTTATGGGCGCCATCAAAGGGCAATTTGCGCTTGTGAACAGACTGCTCGGCAGACCAGGACGCTGGTAGCGGCCTTTCATCCAGAGGGAGGGAATCAGAACAGGCCGTGAGCAGCGGCAGGATCAGGCAAAGCGTGAGCGCACTCAGCGATAGTTTGCGGGTCATGGTTTTCTCAAACTTCTTCGTCAGCAGAGGTGACTGAGCCTTGTTTTTTGCGGCTGGCGCGATACTCGCCGGGCGTCATGCCGGTCCATTTTTTGAACGAGCGATGAAAGGCGCTCGGCTCGTCAAAGCCCAGCAGGGCTGAGACGGCGTTGATCTTGAGCTCCGGTTGATTGAGCCAGCGTATCGCGTGCTCCTTGCGCAGATTGTCTTTGAATTCCTGATAGGTGGTGTCGTAGTCCTTCAGGCGTCGGCGCAGGGTTCTGACCGACATGTTCAGCTGTTCTGCCATTGCCACCACACTGGGGAAATCGCGGCTCAGGTCGTTGCCGACAATGCGTTTCATCTGGGCCAGCAGTGAGGTGTCTTCGTCGTCCGTCGACACCATCAGATAATAGGGTGCGTCGCGCAGAAAGGCGCGCAGGGAATCCTCAGTGTGCACCAGCGGACAGTCGAGGTAGTGCTCGGGCAACACAAAGGCGTTTTCCAGCTGATCGTAATACACCTCACAACCGAGAATGTGCTCATAGTAGCTGGGGTCTTCCGGCTCCGACCCCTTGAGTCGCACTTCGTGCAACTGGATGTGACGACCAATCAGCCAGGAGCAGAAGCGCCGCCAGATTGCCATGCAGTGCACCACCGTATCCGTATCGAGGCTCGGTGTGTCTTCGAGCAGGTAGGTGGTGTTGAAGGTGTAGGTGGCGCGACCGTTGCCGGTGCGGCGAATCGGCTTGGTATTGACCGGTGACAGCCCGGTTATGCTGCGACAAAAGCCCATAAATTCCGCGGCCCGGCGCAGGGCATTTTCCAGGGTGGTGCAGTGGATAATGCACATGCACATCATGCGGAAAGTGCCGGTAGGGGTGGCCTGCTGCAGGTTGAGCCCGAAGGATTCGTCCTGCAGCAGCCACATCACGCGTCCGTAAATCAGGGTGTAGTAACGGGCGTCGATGGGTGTTTCCGGGTCGGCTTTGGGGTCAAACGGGTCCTGCGGCAGGTCGAGCGACTTAATCAGAGCCTTGGGGTCGTAGCCCTGTGCTTCAGCAACGCTGAGCATGGTGCGTGCGTATTTAAGCGGCACGTAGTCGTTGCGGTGAGCAGATTTTGCGCGCATATCAGAGCCAGTTGTCGGGTGTTGCATTGAGTATGATGGGCGCCGGCGTTGCCGCAGCGCCACCGGATATAGCAAAAAGCGGCAAAATCATAGCATTATCGGTCACGGATAGACCATCCCCGCTTTAGCCCATCGATTCTACAGGGGGTAGTGGCAGGCAACTCGCACACCTGAGTCTTCAGAGCGCAGTTCCAGCTCGGGTTCCTGCTGCAGACAGTGGGGCTGGGCCTTGGGGCAGCGGGGCGCAAAGGCACAGCCGGCAATCGCGTCCTGGGTGCTCAGTTCGCCGCGTACGGTGTCGTTGCCGGCCCAGTGTTTGCCAAAGCTGGGCACTGCATTGAGTAGGGCGCGGGTATAGGGGTGAGCGGGCTGTTCGCACAGGGTATTGGCATCACCCACTTCCACCAGCTTGCCTTTGTACATGACGGCTACGCGGTCTGAAACATGTCTCACCACCGACAGGTCATGTGAAATGAACAGCATCGACAAATGCATGCGCTGCTGAATCTCCAGCAGCAGGTTGAGTATTTGGGCCTGGACTGAAACGTCGAGGGCCGATACCGCCTCATCGCAGATCAACAGTTCCGGCTCCAGTGCGATGGCTCTGGCAATGCCGATGCGCTGGCGTTGGCCGCCGGAAAATTCGTGCGGATATTTGTTCAGGGCATCACTGCTGAGGCCGACCACATCGAGCAGTTCCTGTACTCGGCGCTGTCGTTCTGCGGGGCCGCCGCAGCGGTGAACTATCAGCGGTTCTTCCAGGATGTGGGAGATGGTGTGCCGGGGGTTAAGCGACTCGAAGGGATCCTGGAACACCATCTGCATATGCGGGCGGAGGGAGCGCCATTCGCGGTTGCTCAAACCGGTCAACCGGCGTTCGCGGAAATACACGCTGCCGCCTGTTGGGGTGTGCAGGTTGAGCAGCGCCTTGCCAAGACTGCTTTTGCCGCAGCCGGATTCGCCGACCAGGCCGAGAGTTTCGCCCGGATGAATGGTCAGGCTGACTCCATCGACCGCTTTGATGGTGGTTTTATGTTGTTTGAATACGCCGTAACGCTGGTGGAAGTGCAGACAAAGCGACTCAATGCGCAGCAGGGAATCAGTCGACATGTAATGCCTCCTGAGCCACTTCGCGCCAGCGCAGGCATCGCACAGCGTGCTGCGGATCGCTTTCATCCAGGCTCACTGGCTCGGTTTCACAGCGAGTGGTGGCAAACTGGCAGCGGTTGCGAAAGCGGCAGAATGTACCGTAAGTCTCTGGCTTGGCGACGGCTCCGGGAATGCTGGGCAGAGGCTGTTTGTGACCGCTGGCGGCGCCCGGCGTTGAATGCAGCAAGGCGCGGGTGTAGGGGTGGCGAGGCTCGGCGAACAGGGTTTTGCTGGCGGCGGTTTCAACAATCTGGCCGGCATACATTACGGCGATGCGATCGCTGATCTGTGAGATCAAGGCCAGATCGTGGGTAATAAAAAGCAGGGCGGTATTGTGCTCCCGCTGCAGGCGTTTGATGAGCTGGAGAATCTGCGCCTGAACCGTCACATCCAGAGCGGTTGTAGGCTCGTCGGCGATCAGCAGTGCCGGCTCACAGGCCAGCGCCATGGCGATCATCACCCGTTGACGCATGCCACCGGAGAGCTGATGGGGATAACTGTCGTAGCGGGATTCCGGCTGGGGAATACCGACACTGTTCAGCAGCTCGATAACTCGCTGGCGCATCTGACTGTTGTTGCGCTGTCGGCCGTGGATCTCGAGGACTTCGGCGATTTGATCGCCAATGCGATGTACCGGATTGAGTGCTGTCATCGGATCCTGAAAAATCATGCCGATGCGGTTGCCACGCAAAGCGGCCAGCTGTTGCGGCTTGAGGTCTTTGAGGTTCTGTTCCTGAAAGACAATGTCACCGCCGGCGATATAGGCATCAGGCTTTGGCAGCAAACCAATGATGGACAGTGCGGTTATGCTTTTGCCGCTGCCGGACTCGCCTACCAGCCCGAGCGTTTCACCGGCCTTCAACTGCAGGCTGACACCGTCGACGATGGTCAGGGTGCTGTGCTCGCCGCGTATGCAGGTTCGCAGCTCCTTGACTTCCAATAGCGTGTTCATTTGCGCCAGGTCTCGTCGATAATCAGGCTGGGTTTTGCGTGTTCGAGGTCATCGTCCTCGATGCGCTGGCGGATTTCACGGTCGATCCAGAACAGGCCCCCGGTACTGCCCATGGTCGCGAAGACTGAATCGCTGGTGCGGGTGGCGCGCCAGGGTGGCAGCTTCAGCCAGCGCCAGTAACCCTCACGGGTATAGGGTACTTTAAAGGTTGGAATAAATGAGCCCTGCTCGTGAACCAGCTCCTGCAGTTTATGGGCTAGACGAACGCGCGCCGCTTTGTCTGTTGCCCGGCGGTACTCCATGATGTAGCGGTCAATTTCGGGGTTGTCGGTGTTGGTTATGTTGTTGTTTTGCGGCTTGTGCGCGTTATCCGAGTGGTAGAACTCCCAGAATACCGGCGAGAGCCCGCCACCGGACCAGCCCATCCAGGCAATCTGGTGTTTCTTTTCCAGTATCTGCTTGAACCCGGTTGAGGGGTCGAGCAATTGCAGTTGAAGGTCGATGCCGGCCTTGAGTGCCTCGCGCTGGATTATCACCAGCCGGTCGCTGTGATTACTGCTCAGGTAAGTCACCCGCAAGCTAAGCGGTCGACCGTCTTTTACCCGAATGCCTCGGCCGTTGCGCTCCTGCCAGCCCGCTTCGTCCAGCAGCGTGTTGGCTCTGGCCAGATCAAAGTCGCGTGCTCGAATGCCGGGGTGGGTGTAGTCGCCATAGCCTTCATACTGCGAATTCAAACGTTCATAGTCGCCGCGCAATACCGTATCAATAACCTTCTGGACATTGGTGGCATGGGCGATGGCGTAACGCACTTTCCGATCACCGAGTATCGGGTCGTCTTCGTTCAGGTACATACCCGACGAAGGCTGAGGTACGTCATTGTAAAATTTTATCTTGCCTACCAGGCCTTTGTCGTAGATATCGCCCTGAGCTTTCTTGTGCCAGAAACGCGGTGAATTCAGCGGGAAGGTATCGAGCTCGCCTTTGGCAAAATACTGATAGGCCATATTGATATCGCGGATTACTTTTACGCGGATATGATCCGGGTTGAAGCGATATTGCAGGTAGCGTTTGTTGTCGCCCCACCAGTTCCGCTTGCGTTCAAACTCCACGTATTTTCCTTTGCGAACTTTGCTGATCTGGTAGGCGCCGGTATTCGGTTCAATCTTCCAGTTATAGTCGCGTACCCACTGTTCATCGAGCTGGTGGAAGTGGGCGGGTGTGGGGCGAAGACCGTATTCATACAGTAATTCTTCGCGCGGTTTAGGCACCGCGCCGGTAATGGCGATTGTATGCTGGTCGTATTTTTTTACCTCGACAATCACCTTGCTGTAGTGGTTGTTGTACCAGGGCGCCACGATATGTTCGGAGCGCATAAACTCCAGGGTAAACAGGTAGTCATCGGCTGTTACCGGTTTGCCATCGGACCAGCGCGCGTCCGGGTCGAGCCGGTAGTAAACGGTTTTGCCGTCCTCATCAAAGGCCCAGTGAGTCGCCAGCATCGGGATGGGGTTCAGCGTGTTGGGATGAAAGTCCACCAGCGCCAGCGCATTGGCGCGCAGATAGTGGGCGAAGCTGCCATTGGCATCCGGGCCGACCAGGCGCAGGGTAAGTGGGAAGGTCGTGATAAAACTGCGAAAACGACCGCCGCGCACGGCTTCCGGCGAGGCAAAAATCGGGTCCCCCAGATTGGTCTGCCAGTTCAGTTTTTTTGGCAGAGTTTCCGGCGCTGCGACAACAGTCGGCGACAGCGCTGCAAAGAGCAGCGCAGCAAAAAATAAAGCGAATCTATTCATAGTAGCTGAACTTGCGTGGATCAAAGGCTTCCCGAATGGCTTCGCCAATGTAGGTGACCAGCATTAATACCAGGGTCATCGCGGTAACGACCGACAGTACCAGCCACAGGGAATCCAGATTTTCTGTACCCTGTTTCAATAGTTCTCCCCAGCTGGGGGTGGGTGGCGGCAGACCAAAGCCCAGATAATCCAGTGCGGTTAATGAGGTAATGCCGCTGGCAACGGAAAAGGGCACAAAGGTGATCAGCGTCGAGACGCTGTTGGGCAGTATGTGTCGAAACACAATGCGACTGTTAGATGCGCCGATGGCGCGCGCCGCCATCACATAGTCCCGGGCCGCTTCCTTGTAAGTCGCTGTGCGCATATACCAGGTAATGCCGGTCCAGCCAAAAAACACCATGATGCCCACCAAGGTCCAGAACCCCGGCTGCACGATGGAGGCGACGATCATGATGACGTAGAGAAAGGGCACATTCGACCAGATTTCAATAATGCGCTGAAAGATCAGATCAAAAGTGCCACCCCAGAATCCCATCAGGCAACCGATGCTGACTCCGATCAGATAGTTGAAAAACAGCAGCAAAAGCGAAAACAACAGCGCTATGCGAAAGCCGTAAATGATCCGGGCCAGCACATCCCGGCCACTGGTGTCGGTGCCGAGATAGTGTCCGCTGTCGATAGAGGGGGCGTGGGGCGGAAAGTCACCCACGGCCAGATCAGTTTCCAGCGGGCCATAGGGAACCGGCGGCATGATGACGACACCTTCGCCGCTTTCAGCCAGCCGCGCTTTCAGAGCCTTGTAGTCGGTCTCGTAGCGATAGTCGAAGCCAAAGGTCTCGCCGGGGATAATGTCGCCATAGGTGGGGAAATACCACTCGCCCTCGTAGATCACCAACAGTGCGCGCTGATTGGCGATGAGCTCGGCGCCAAGACTCAGTACAAACAATGCCGCCAGAATAATGGCGGAATAGTAACCGCGACGGATCGCCTTGAAGCGCTCCAGCCTTTTGCGAGCGACCGGATTCAGTTTCAGCATCAGCGCGCCTCTCCGAAGCGGATGCGCGGGTCAACCAGGGCCACCAGAAAGTCGGAGATGATATTGCCGATCAGAAAAAGCAGTGAAGTGATAACCAATATGCCCAGTACGACGGGGTAGTCGCGTTCGAGAATGGCTTCATAGCCGAGCAGGCCGATGCCGTCGATATTGAAGATGGTTTCGATCAGAAAGGAGCCGCTCATAAAAAAAGCGATATTGCCGCCGAAGGAGGTGGCAATGGGAATAAGGCTGTTGCGAAACGCGTGCTGCCAGACCGCTTTGGAGCGAGTCAAACCTTTGGCGGCGGCGGTGCGCATATAGTCAGAAGCCTGATTATCCATCAGCGCGTTTTTCATCATAAAGGTCGTGACCGCAAAGCTGCCGGCCATGTAGGCGATCAGGGGTAGGGTGCCGTGATAGAAGATATCTTTGAATTTCTCCCAGGTCGATAAATCATCGTAGTCGTCGCTGACGAAACCGCCGAGGGGGAAAATATCCCAGTTGGCCGCAAATAAAGAGACCAGGGCGATACCGACCACATAGCTCGGCAGAGCATAGCCGAGAAAAATAACGGCCGACGAGGCATTATCCAGCAAGGAGTTGTGATGCAGGGCCTTGCTGACGCCCAAGGGAATGCAGACCAGATAGGTAATGAATAAGGTGGTGAGGCCGTAGAAAATGGAGACCGGAAAACGCTCCTTGATAATGTCCCACACCGGGTCGTGGTAGCGGCTGGACTCCCCCAGATCAAATTGCAGGACGCGCCCGAGCCAGTGCGTGTAACTTTCCAGCAGCGGCTTATCGAAGCCGTAGTAAGCCTCCAGCTGTTTGATCTGTTCTTCCGAGAGGGTGTTGCCGCTCTGGGTATCTCGGCGGCCGGCGGATTGCTCGCCGCTGACCAGCGCCGATGTCATCATTCTTTCGATAGGCCCGCCCGGTACCACCCTGGTGACGGCGAAAACCAGCAGGGTAATGCCGATAAATGTTGGAATAATCAACAGAAAGCGGCGTATGAAATAGGCGCTCATAGAATCCTGTCTGGCGGTATTGGAAGTTAGCGACCGGAGAGCTGGGTCACATCGACATACAAGCTAAGCACTTGGCCTGGTTTCAGATATTTGCGGGTATCAATATTGTTCCACTTGGCTATTTCGTTAACGTTAACACTGAAGCGATCTGCAATTCTGGCGAGTGAGTCACCGCGTCGTACGGTATAGGCCACCCAGCGAATCACGCTGCGATTATCGCGCTCACTGCTGGCAAGGCTGATCGGCTTGCTCTGCCAGATCACCAGCTTGCGCCCGGTCTGCAACGGATCCTTGGGCACCATGTTGTTCCAGCGGGCCAGCTCCTTTGTCCCAACCCCGTATTTGCGGCTGATGGTCCACAGGGATTCTCCGGATTTGACCTGGTGGTATACAGACTGTTTGCCGGTACTTTGACCTTTCTGCTGGGCTGAGGCCAGGCGCTGTTGCTCACTCAGGGAATAGTGAGAGTCGGCCATGGAGGCTGAGGGCAGCAGCAGTGTCTGGCCTGCGCGAATGGTGTTGCTGGAAAGTTTGTTGGCGGCTTTGATAGTGGCTACATCGGTATTGAAGTGGCGAGCGATCTTGATCAGGCTGTCGCCGGGTTCGACGCGATAGCGGCTCCAGTTCAGGCGTTGGGAGGGCGGGATTTCGGCCAGCGCGGCTTTGAACTGGGGGGCGTTTCCAATAGGAATAGCCAGCCGGTGGGGGCCGTTGGGATCGGTGGCCCAGCGGTTGTAGCCGGGATTGTAATGGTACATCTCGTCAATGCTGATGCCCGCAAGCTCGGCCGCCTGTGCCAGATCGATCTGGCCATTGGTTTCAACAATTTCAAAGGTTGCTTCATTGGGGATCGACGCAATGCTGATGCCTTCCTGCTCGGATTGCCTAATCAGTTGAGTCAGAGCGATCAGTTTGGGGATATAGGCTTCGGTTTCCTCGGGCAGTGACAGTGACCAGAAGTCCGTGTCCCGCCCGGCCTTGCGATTGCGGCGAATCGCGCGATTGACTGTGGTGGCGCCGGAGTTGTAGGCCGCCATGGCCAGCAACCAGTCGCCGTCAAAACGCGAGTGTAGTTCCAGCAGGTAGTCCAGGGCCGCTTCGGTGGAAGCCATGACATCGCGGCGCCCGTCATACCACCAGGTGCGCGGCAGCCCCATGTGTTTGGCGGTAACCGGCACAAATTGCCAGAGCCCGGCGGCGCGGCCGTGAGAATAGGCGAAGGGGTCGAAGGAGCTCTCGATGGCAGGCAGGAGCGCGAACTCCATCGGCATATTGCGCTCGTTGATGGCTTCGACGATATAGTGCATGTAGCGGCTTGAGCGTTCCGTTATGGTCTGAAGGAACACGGGGCGGTCGCGGTAGAACCCAAAGTATTCCTGAACGCGAGGCTTGTCGCTGAAGTCCGTCAGCTGATAGCCATTGATAATGTGGTGCCAGAGATCCGGATTTGTTTCAGGCGCCGGCTCGGTGAGACCGAGTAGTTTGCAGTCGCCCTTGCGGATCGAGCCGTTTGCACAGGTACTCGGCTTGGCAGCAACCGCGTCTTCCTGCGCCGGCTGCGGTGCGCAGCCCACCAGAGCAGTCAGGGAAACAAGCAGAATCAGTGCTTTTACATTATTGTTAAAAATCGATTTGCTCATAAAAAATTACCATCAGTACATACCGCGTCACTGAATGGTTTGCCCGCAAAAAGTCCGGGCAAAACAATCGTCTAAAAATTATCTTTCCAGCGCCTTATCGCCGCGAAGACTTCAGCTTCCCTGTCGATGTGAATATTAGCATAATCCCTTGCAGAAGCTTGCACACTCGTCTTGTCGGCCCGCAGGAAGGGGTTGGTTGCCAGTTCTTCTGCAATGGTTGAGGGCACGGAAGGCTGGTTTTGCGCGCGCAGGCGATCCACTTCGCGGCTGCGCGCGATCAGTGATTCATTGCCAGGCTCGACGGCTCGAGCGAAAGCCAGATTGGCCTGAGTGTATTCGTGGGCGCAGTAGACCCTTGTGTCAGTCGGTAAATTCTTCAACTGTGCCAAAGAATGATGCATCTGCTCTGGCGTGCCTTCAAACAGGCGACCGCAGCCGCCGGCAAACAGGGTGTCGCCGCAGAACAGGCCAGGGTGGTCAGTTTCGCCAGTGTAAAAAGCGATGTGGTCGAGGGTGTGGCCGGGTACTGCCAGCACTTCAAAACCGGTGTCGAGAACGGTAAGCCGGTCACCAGCGCAGACGGGCTCATTGATTTCCGGTGCCGACGTTTCGGGGCCAATGATACGCAGAGAGGGGTGGGCGGCTGTCAGTTCGGGCAGGGCACCAACGTGGTCGAAGTGGTGGTGGGTGATAAGCACCCCTTCCAGACTCAGGTTTTTGGCCTGCAAATGCCGCTCTACGGGGGCGGCTTCTCCGGGATCAACGACAAAGGCCTGGCCCTGAGCATCGGACAGGCACCAGATGTAGTTATCGCTAAAGGCTGAAATAGGCTCTATGGTAATCATGCATACTCAGTTTCAGGATTTTGGGGTACGCTAATTGACTGCTGACGGGAACGCAAGCAAAGTTCCTGCCATACAGTAAGCGTTTAGAGTGCATTCCAGCCGAGGAGTTTCACTGTGTCCACCTGGCGACGCCAAGCCCCCGATGCGGAGCTGCTGCCAAAGCTGAAAGCCTGGTTTGATACCGGGCTGGGGCGGCAGCTGGTCAATGAGGAGCGCGCACTTGTCAAATCCGCTCTGGACGGAGCTTTCGGACACTCGTTGCTGGAACTGGGCCTGAGTGGTCGCACCTTGACCTCGTGCCCTGAAGCTATTCGGCGACACTATTGCCTGGGGCCTCCGCTGCAGCGCGAGCTGGGTAAAAATCTGGATATACTGACCGGCTATGCCGACCTGCCCATCGCCACCGAGAGCCAGGATGTGGTGGTGGTGCATCATCTGCTGGAGTTTATCGCCAACCCCCACAATATGTTGCGGGAGCTGGAACGTATTACGGTCCCGCACGGCAAATTGTTGATTGTTGGGTTTAACCCCCTGTCTCTGCTCGGCCTGAAGCTGCATGTGCTGGGGCGGCTGTCGAGCGACAGTGTCTGGCAGCAGCACTGGCTGACCATTTCCCGCCTGGAAGACTGGCTGGGACTGCTCGGCTTTCGGGTTGAGCGGCGCTGGTACGGTTTTCATCGCTTGCCTTTCAGCAAGCCCGAATGGCTGACCCGGCCGCCACCGCTCGAACCTGAGAGTTTGAGAAATCTACCGATGGGTGGCACTTTCCTGCTTTCAGCGACAAAATACCGTGTGCCGGTCACGCCGGTTCGCCTGCGCTGGATGCGCGACCCCATGGTGAATGTGCGCCCGCTCGGGGCTGCTCGCCAGGGAATCTATAAAATCAGTGAGTAATCAATGACAGTTGAAGTATTTACCGACGGTGCCTGTCGGGGAAACCCGGGGCCTGGAGGGTGGGGCGTGTTGCTACGCTACAGGGGCGTCGAAAAAGAACTTTACGGAGGCGAGGGGGAAACCACCAACAACCGCATGGAATTGCGAGCAGCCATTGAAGGCCTGCAGGCGCTCACCCGGCGCAGCAAGGTGGTGATTACCACGGATTCCCAGTATGTCCGCAAGGGTATCACTGAGTGGATAGCCAACTGGAAGCGCCGGGATTGGCGTACGGCCGACAGGAAACCTGTCAAAAACAAGGATCTCTGGCAGCGGCTCGACGAGCTCAGTCAAAAGCATCAGGTTGAGTGGCGCTGGGTTAAAGGCCACAGTGGGCATCGCGAAAACGAAATCGCTGACCAGCTGGCCAATCGCGGCATCGACGAACTGTCAGCCTGATCATCGCGAATACGAAACAGGAGTAATACTTTGAGTCGCCAGGTTGTACTGGATACCGAAACTACGGGCCTTGAACCCTCGCAAGGGCATCGCATTATCGAAATCGGCTGTGTCGAGCTGATAAATCGGCGCTTGACCGGGCGCCATTACCACCAGTACATCAATCCCGAACGTGAGGTTGAAGCGGGCGCGATCGAAGTTCACGGCATCACCAATGAGTTTCTTGCCGACAAGCCCGTGTTCGCCGCCATTGCCGACGATTTTATGGACTTTATCCGCGGCGCCGAGCTGGTTATCCACAATGCCCCTTTTGATGTGGGCTTTATCGACAATGAGCTGAAGCTGTTGCAGCGCGACGAGCGCACAGCAGATAGCTGTCGGGTAATAGACAGCCTGGTTATGGCCCGACAGAAACACCCGGGGCAGCGCAACAGTCTGGACGCCCTCTGCTCGCGCTACGGTGTGGATAATTCCCAGCGCGACCTGCACGGTGCCTTGCTCGATGCGGAAATTCTGGCGGATGTTTATCTGCTGATGACCGGCGGTCAGACCGATCTGGCGCTGGCCGGCGACAATGCCAGCGGTGGCAACGACGGTGGTGCCAGAGTCACTGAAATTCGCCGTATATCCTCCCAGCGACCTGGCCTGAAGGTATTGCGAGCCAGCGAAGATGAGCTGGCCGCGCATCAGGAACAGCTCCAGGCCATCGATAAAGCCAGCGACGGCAGTTGCCACTGGCTGCAGAAAACCTGAACTGTTCCAGTATGAGGGGCGGCGCTTAGCAGCTAAGTCGGCTCATGGCGAGGCTCGTTTTTTGGCAGTATTCACATCAATCGGCGTATCCGGCTGGTCGCTGGCAGGTAAACTGTATTAGTTTTAATAACAGATACTTATCGCGCACCTTGGATAAACGACTGGCATAGTTGCCGGGGCCTGGCGCACAACAGAATAAAAGCCAGCCTACGCCGCTGGCGCGGAAAGGATTACAGATGGCCGTCGTTCGATGTTTTGTACGCGTGGGAGTTGCCAGTGCAGTATGAAGTCCCAGTCAATATGTCTTCTCTGGATCTGGTGTCCGCCGAGCTGTCTGCAACGCTCGATGAAGCGACTGACGCTTTTGAGGATTACATTTCTGAGCCGGATAATCTTGAGAAGCTGAAGGGCGTAGCCCAGCTAAGCTGGCAGATAGCCGGCACCCTCGATATGATTCAGATACCCGGTGCGGCTTTGCTGGCGCGCAATATCGAACAGGCACTGCAGTCCTGCTGCGCCGCCGGGCGCGGCCCCAGCGAAAAGCAAGCCGAAGCCCTCAGTACCTCCCTGTTTGTTCTGCCGCGCTATCTCGAATCGGTTGCTGCCCGGCAGTCAGATATCGCCGTCATCCTCTTGCCTCAAGTGAATGAGCTGCGCACAGCACACGGCAAAGATCCGGTGTACGAACACGCCCAGCTGGGCATCAAGCAGCCCCGATTCAGCAGTGATTTCACGATTGAAATTCCTGCGGCCGCGGGAAAGGTAGATCACGACACGCTCAAGCGGCTGCGCCATATGTATCAGGTGGGCCTGCTGGGTGTACTGCGAGACTCGCAGGTGACTCTGCATCTGCGTTTGATGTTTCGTGCGATACAGCGACTGTGCGCCCTGATTCCGCCTGGGCCGGCCCAGCGCTTCTGGATGCTGGCCAATGCTGTACTCGACGCCTTTCAGGAGCACCGGCTGGCGCTCAACACGACCCGGCGCAGGATATTTACCATGCTGGACAAGGCCTTTCGCGCGATTGCCAGTGATCCTGAACAGCTGACCG
>PAKT01000068.1 GCA_002710725.1 Spongiibacteraceae bacterium | reverse complement strand
CTTGCGTACGGTGTCGCAGTTCTTGATGCCGTAGAGTTTGATCATGGGTTTTCTGGATTCATTTTGGGGGCGAAAGAATAGCAGATTGGGCGGGGGAGTTCACGGTGTGAGCCGCCCCTCACCCCAGCCCTCTCCCAGTGGGAGAGGGAGCACAAGCTCGCTGAATCTGTCCAGTTGATCCCCTCTCCCCCTGGGAGAGGGTTAGGGTGAGGGGGTTTTATGCCTTGAGCGTCACCACCGGCTTCTTCCTGTTGGGATAGCAGGTCGTGCAAATCTCGCATACCAAGCCATGACAACCCCTTGCAGGACAGTATTCCCGACCGTAGTAGATAATCTGTAGATGCAGCGCATTCCAGCTTTCTCTGGGAAAGAGTTTTTTCAGGTCGCGTTCGGTTTGCGCCACGCTCTTACCGGAGGTCAGCCCCCAGCGCTGCGCCAGGCGGTGAATATGGGTATCGACCGGAAAAGCAGGCTCACCGAAGGCCTGAGCCATCACTACACTGGCAGTTTTGTGGCCAACCCCCGGCAATTCCTCCAGAGCATCCATATCGGCCGGGACTTCGCCGTTGTATTTTTCCACCAGAATTTCCGACAGCCGCTGAACCGCTTTCGATTTCTGGGGTGACAGGCCGCAGGGACGAATGATCTCTCGAATCTGGTCCGCAGTTCTGGTTGCCATGTCAAAGGGGTTATCGGCCATTGCGAACAGGGCCGGTGTAACCTGATTAACTCGCTCGTCGGTGCACTGGGCGGATAGCAGTACCGCCACCAGCAGGGTGTAGGGATCTTTGTGATCCAGAGGGATCGGCGGCTCCGGATAGAGTTCCTGAAGCCGTTGCAGAATATAGGCAGCGCGTTCTTTTTTCAGCATGGGTTACAAAGGTTTCGACTTACAGGGTTTCGATAAAACGGCAGATGCGGTGGGCGGCTTCGATACATTCGTCAGGCTCTGCCACCAGTGCCATGCGAACTCGCTGGCTGCCGGGGTTGCGGCCATTGACCTCGCGGCTGAGAAAACTGCCGGGAAGCACGGTGACGTGCTGCTGTTCATACAGGCGGCGCGCAAAGTCCTGGTCGCAGATCGGAGTTTGTGGCCACAGATAAAAAGCGCCATCGGGTATGGCGATGGGCAGCACCGCAGACAGAATAGCAGTGACGGCGGCAAACTTTTCCCGATAAAGACGGCGGTTTTCGACAACGTGGTTTTCGTCGTCCCAGGTCGCAATGCTGGCCAGCTGAT
Source organism: Spongiibacteraceae bacterium (assembly GCA_002710725.1). Lineage (GTDB taxonomy): Bacteria > Pseudomonadota > Gammaproteobacteria > Pseudomonadales > Spongiibacteraceae > Litorivivens. Next base: position 11,803 of record PAKT01000068.1, on the reverse strand, counting down.
GTTGAACCGGCATGGCGCAACCGTGATAAGTGCGGTACTGCAAGAAGGCTTCAAGTACCCTGGCATCGCCCGCGACAAAGCCGGATCGCAGCCCCGGCAGGTTGGAGCGTTTGGACAGGGAATGAAAAACCACGCAGCGCGCGTAGTTATGACGGCCCATTGCCGCAGCCGCTTGCAGTAATCCCACCGGTGGCTTGGCTTCGTCGGGATAGATTTCGGAGTAGCACTCGTCGCTGGCAATGATGAAGTCGTGTTCATCGGCCAGCCGAATCAGGTTTTGCAATTGCTCCAGGCTGAGGGTGGCGCCGGTCGGGTTGCCAGGGGTGCACAAAAACAGCAGTTGGCAGCGCTGCCACTGTTCTTCTGTGACTTCTGAAAAATCCGGCAGAAAGCCGTTTTCAGCGTAGCAGTTCAGGAAAAGCGGTTCCGCCCCCGCCAGATAAGCCGCACCTTCATATATCTGGTAGAAGGGGTTGGGGCTGATAACCAGCGCGTCGCGGCTGCGATCAATCACCGTTTGCGCAAAGGCAAACAGGGCCTCGCGAGTGCCGCTGACCGGCAGCACCTCTTGCTCCGGATCCAGAGCTTGGAGGTTGAAGCGCCGTGTGGCCCAGCGGGCAATGCTCTGGCGTAATTCCGGCAGCCCTTTTGTCGTTGGGTAATTCGCCAGGCGGGGCAGCTCCCGCGCCAGAGCCTCGATGACAAAGGCTGGGGAGGCGTGCTTGGGCTCGCCGATGGAAAGCGCTATGTGCGCTATATCCGGTGTGTCAGCTCCGGCAAACAGGGCGCGGAGCTTCTCAAAGGGGTAGGGCTGGAGCTGCTGTAAATCCGGGTTCAAGAGAGTGTGTTCCAATCAGGTGTAGTTGGGTTGTGCGGCGGCCTGCTCATCCAGCTCCTTGCAGATGGCGTGCTGAATGTCCTCGCAGAGTTTCAGGTCTTTTATGGGCTGTTTCTTTTTGTTGGTGATGAAAAATACGTCTTCGACCCGTTCGCCCAGCGTGGTGATCTTGGCGGCCATGAGTTTGATTTCGTATTCGTAGAAAATACGCCCGACCCGGGCCAAAAGGCCGGGGCGATCGGGGGTGATGACTTCCAGTACCGAACAGGCCTTGTTGATGTCGGTAGCCATGGTGGTGCGGGTTGGTGTTGAAAACAGACGCATCTGGCGCGGCGTGCGCTTGCTGATCATTTCCGGGAAGCGGTCCGGGTGTTCAATCTGTTCGCGCAGAAACTCGACGATTGTCTTACAGCGGCCTTCATCGTCGCCGATGGGTTTGCCGTCGGCGTCGAGGACATAAAAGGTGTCGAGGGAATAACCGGTGGTGGAGCTGTAAATACGGGCGTCGACGATATTCAGGTCGAGCTGCTCCATGGTCGCTGCAACCACGGCGAACAGGTTGTCGTGTTCCAGTGTGTGAACGAAGATCTGGGTTGCCCCTTCCAGGTCGACATTACTGCTCTTCTTGACCAGTACCAGTGGTTTGCTCATGTCGTGGTGGCGGGCAATGGCGCGTGTGTGCCACACCACGTCGTCTGCCCGTTCGCGCAGGAAGTAGTCTTCACCGCGATCTTTCCAGATGGCGCGGACTTCTTCTTCTTCGAAGCCGTGGTCCTCGAGCCGACGCATGGCGTCGCGCTGGGTGTCGACTATCCAGTCCTGCTTGTCGATAACGTTTTCCAGGCCGCGTCGCAAAGCGCGCTTGGTTTCCGCATAGAGCTGGCGCAGCAAGGAGGCGCGCCAGGAGTTCCAGAGTGTGGGGTTGGTGGCGTTAATATCCGCGACGGTCAGCGCGTAGAGATAGTCAAGCCGCACCTGATCGCCGATTTCCAGCGCGAAATCGCGGATCACGTCCGGATCGGAAATATCCTTGCGCTGTGCGGTGGCGGACATCAGCAGGTGCTTTTCCACCAGCCAGCACACGAGGTTAGTGTCGCGGTTGGACAGGCCGTGGTTCTCGCAGAATACGCGGGCATCGATCGCTCCAAGCGTGGAGTGATCACCGCCGCGCCCTTTGGCGACGTCGTGATACAGCCCGGCCATATAGAGCAGTTCCGGTTTGTCCATGCGCCGGACGATGCGTGAGGCCACCGGGAACTTTTCTTCGTGGTCAGGGTAGGTAAAGCGGCGCAGGTTTTTCACCAGCTCCATGGTATGGGCGTCGACCGAATAGATGTGGAAGAGGTCGTGTTGCATCTGGCCGATAATCTGGCCGAATTCGGGCAGGTATTTGCCGAGCACACCAAAGCGCATCATGCGTCGCAGTGTGAGCGCCACCTTGTTGCGCGAGCGCAGGATTTCCATAAAAAAGCGGCGGTTGCGCGGGTCGGCGCGGAATTTGTCGTCCACCAGCTCCCGGTGATCGCGTATCAGGCGGATAGTGGAGGCGCGCACACCGTCAACGGTGTCGTGCTGGGCCATCAGCACGAAAATTTCCATCAGCGCGGTCGGCGTTTTTTTGAAGACATTTTTGTTAGTGACTTCAATGTGGCCGTTGCGTACCCGAAAACGGGGGTTCAGCTCGATGATGGTTTCCGCTTCGCAGGCGCGCAGGATGGCCTCGTCAAAGTGCTGGATCATAAGATCGTTGAGTTCACCCAGTGCCAGCGCCATGCGGTAGTAGCGTTGCATGAACTGCTCCACGGCGAGGCGCGCATCGTCGTCTTCATAGCCGAACCTGCGGGCCAGCGTGCGCTGATGATCAAACAGCAGGCGATCTTCTTCGCGCCCACTCAGCATGTGCAGCGCGTAGCGGATCGTCCACAGGTAGTCGCGGCCGCGGCGCAGAATCGACAGGTCCTCTTCGCGCAGAAAGCCCAATGGCAGCAAGTCACTCAGTGATTCGACACCATAGTGGCGCTTGGCAATCCAGCCAATCATCTGGATGTCGCGAAGGCCGCCGGGGCAGCTTTTGACGTTGGGTTCGAGGTTGTACTCAGAGTTGGCGTATTTGCGGTGGCGAGCGATCTGTTCGTCCCATTTGGCGCGAAAGAACTCCCGGCTCGGCCAGATTTTTTCTGGTGTGGTGGCTTCCAGCAGAGTATCGAGCAGCCGTTTGTTGCCGGCCAGCGTCCGCGACTCCATGATATTGGTCGCAACGGTGATGTCTTCGCTGGCGGTTTTGATGCACTGCTTGATACTGCGAACGCTGTGACCAATGTCCAGATTCAGATCCCAGAGCAGGGCAATAAAGGACTCCAGTGCATCGCGGTAGTCTTCGCTGTTGCCGTTTTCCAGCAAAATCAGCAGGTCAATATCGGAATAGGGGTGCAACTCGCCTCGGCCGTAACCGCCAACGGCGACCAGCGCAATATCGTCGCCCCAGGGGTACAGGCCCCAGGCTGCGCGAAGCACCTCATCTACCGTTTTGGCGCGGCTGTGGATGATATCGCTGATATTGTCATCGGCCTTAAAACGCTCATCGAGCTCTTCGCGGTTGTTCTGGAGATGTTCGCGAAACAGGCTAATGCGGTCTTTGGCTTGAGTCAGAGTTTGTGCCTGTGCGGCTAAAGCGGTCACTGCCAGTTTCTCCGGAATTCGGTTTCATCGCTGCGGGCGGTGAGGACTTCAACGCCGTCAGCAGTTACCGCCATGGTGTGTTCCCATTGGGCGGACAGGCGGCGGTCTTTGGTGGTGACCGTCCAGCCGTCCTTTATATTGAGCTTGGTGTGCTTTTTGCCCGCATTGATCATCGGCTCAATGGTGAAGGTCATGCCTTCTTCCAAAACCAGATCGTTGCGCGCGTTGTAGCCCTTGCCGTAGTGCAGCACCTGAGGGTCTTCATGAAAGCCCCGGCCGATGCCGTGGCCGCAGTATTCCTCAACCACCGAATAGTGGTTGGCGTGGGCGTGCTTGGCAATAATGGTACCGATGTCGCTCAGGCGGGCGCCGGGTTTGACCAGGCGGATCGCCTCATACAGGCACTCCTGGGTGACACGGCACAGGCGCTGGGCGTGTTCGGGGACCTCTCCCACGTAGTACATGCGGTTGGTATCGCCGTGCCAGCCATCTTTGATAACGGTCACGTCGATGTTCAAAATATCGCCGTTTTTCAATGGCTTATTGTTAGGTATGCCGTGGCAGATGACCTCGTTGGGAGAGGTGCAGATGGACTTGGGAAAGCCGTTGTAGTTCAGCGGGGCGGGAATGGCGTCCTGAACGTCCACAATATAGTTGTGGCAGATGGTATTCAGCTCGTCGGTGGTGACCCCGGGCTTGATGTATTCCTCGATCATTTCCAGGACATCGGCGGCCAGGCGGCCGGCTATGCGCATCTGCTGGATTTCTTCAGGGGTTTTGATGGTGACATTCATAGGGCTACGGCTTTCGTCCTTGGCGGGAGGGCTCACTCCCGGTGACTTTCAAAGGCGGCATTGTAAACCAAGCGCGTCTGACAGGCGACGCTTGAGAGGGCAGAATGCGCTTTATATTGGGTGACAGCTGTGGTATAAAACGCGCCCTCTCCGGGGGCTCCGTGCCTGCCAGGGGGGATAACACTAACGCCGCCCGTATCTCGACACATGATCCCGGGTGCTCGCCAGACGCCATTATGAAGTTGACGGCTGCCGGGTTGGGTCATGGGAGATGCGCAAGCAAGAACCCGTAAAAGGAAAATCTGATGTCACATGTAAGCATGCGCGATATGCTGCAGGCTGGTGTCCACTTTGGTCACCAAACCCGCTACTGGAACCCCAAAATGGCGCCGTATATCTTTGGCGCTCGCAACAAAATCCATATCATTAACCTCGAGCACACTGTTCCTGCCTTTAACGAGGCACTGGACAAAATTGTTGAGCTCGCGGGTAACCGTAACAAGATCCTGTTTGTTGGCACCAAGCGTGCTGCCGGCAAAATCGTTGCCGAGCAGGCCCAGCGTGCCGGTATGCCTTTCGTCAGCCATCGCTGGCTCGGCGGCATGCTGACCAACTACAAGACCATTCGTCAGTCGATCAAGCGTCTTCGCGACCTGGAAGCCCAGCAGAACGACGGCACCTTTGACAAGCTGACCAAAAAAGAAGCCCTGATGCGCTACCGCGACATGGAGAAGCTTGAGCGCTCCATCGGTGGTATCAAGGATATGGGCGGCCTGCCCGACGCACTGTTCGTAATCGACGTTGATCACGAGCGCATTGCCATCCAGGAAGCCAACAAGCTGGGTATCCCCGTTATCGGGATTGTTGATACCAACAGCGATCCCGCTGGTGTTGACTACGTTATCCCCGGCAATGACGACGCGATCCGCGCGATCAAGCTGTACACCACAGCGGTTGCTGATGCGATTGTTTCCACTCGCGCCGATGGCGGTGCCTCTGCCAAAGACGAGTTTGTAGAAGTCGCGGCCGACGACACAGCCGATCAAGCCTGATCGAGCGTGCAGGCCAAAGGGGCTGCGGCCCCTTTTTTCATGGCCTGAGTGAAAAATGCATTTGATTTAAACAGGCCCGGGTTAACCGGGCCAAATTCCGGAGGAATCTCAAATGGCTGCAGTATCTGCAAGCATGGTGAAAGAACTGCGCGAGCGAACCGGGCTCGGCATGATGGAATGTAAGAAAGCACTGGTAGAAGCCGGTGGCGATATTGAAGTGGCAATTGAAGATCTGCGCAAGTCCAGCGGCATGAAGGCGGCCAAGAAAGCCGGCCGCACCGCGGCTGACGGTATCGTTGCTGCCAAAGTTGCTGAAGACGGCTCTTACGGTGTGCTGGTTGAAGTTAACAGCGAGACCGACTTTGTTGCCCGCGACGACAACTTCCTGGCCTTTGTAGGCAAGGTTGTCGACAAGGCCTTTGAAGACAAGCAGGGTGATGTGGCTGCGCTGATGGCCGGCGAGCTGGAAAGTGCCCGTGAAGCGCTGGTGCAGAAGATTGGTGAGAACATTTCTGTGCGTCGCGTTTCGGTGGTTGAGGCGGAAGGCGCGGTTGGCAGCTATGTGCACTCCAACAACCGTATCGGCGTGCTGGTTGCCCTGAAAGGTGGTGACGTGGAAGTGGCGCGTGATGTGGCCATGCATGTGGCAGCGGTTAACCCGCTGGTTGCCAAGCCCGACGATATGTCTGCCGAGCTGATCGAGAAAGAGCGTGAGATCTACACAGCTCAGGCCCAGGAAAGCGGCAAGCCGCCGGAAATCATTGAAAAAATGATCGACGGCCGTATTCGCAAGTACCTGGCCGAAAACAGCCTCACCGAGCAGGCCTTTGTTAAAGATCCTGACACCACCGTTGGCAAGCTGCTGAAAAGCGCTGGCGCTGACATTCTCGGTTTTGTTCGCCTGGAAGTGGGCGAGGGTATCGAGAAAGAAGAAGTGGATTTTGCGGCAGAAGTGGCCGCTCAGCTAAAAGGCTGATTCCTCTTCCAAAAAATGGGGCCTTCGGGCCCCATTTTCGTATTACAATACGCGCAAAATTTCACAGGGCCAGTTGAGTATGGGCAGTCAGAACCGCGACAAGAAATACAAACGCATATTGTTGAAATTGAGCGGCGAAGCGCTGATGGGCGAGCTGGGCTACGGGATTGACCCGAAGGTGCTGGATCGCATGGCGCTGGAAATCGGCCAGCTGGTGGGTATCGGCGTTCAGGTTGGCCTGGTCGTCGGCGGCGGCAACCTGTTTCGCGGCGCGGCTCTCAATGCCGCCGGGCTGGATCGGGTGACGGGCGACCATATGGGTATGCTGGCCACCGTGATGAACGGCCTGGCGCTGCGCGACGCGCTGGAGCGAAGCAATATCAAATCCCGGGTGATGTCTGCTATTCCCATGAGCGGAGTGGTGGATCACTACGACCGGCGCAAGGCCATCCGTTCCCTGGAGCGCGGTGAAGTCGTAATATTCTCGGCGGGCACCGGCAACCCCTTCTTTACGACCGACTCTGCAGCCTGTCTGCGCGGTATAGAGATGGAAGCTAACCTTGTGCTTAAGGCGACGAAAGTCGATGGTGTGTACAGCGCTGACCCGATGAAGGATCCCGGCGCGGTAAGATATGACCATCTTACCTACGACGAGGTGTTGGATAAAAAACTGGAAGTAATGGATTTGACCGCCATATGCCTGTGCCGAGACCACAGTATGCCGCTGCGGGTATTCGCGATGGAGCAGAAAGGTGCCCTGCTGAGCATTGTGGTGGGTGGCAAAGAAGGTACGCTGGTAAGCGAGTCACAGGAGACAAGTGAGTGATTGAAGACATAAAAAAAGACGCCGCTGAGCGCATGAGCAAGTCTGTCGACGTATTGGGACAGAACTTCAACAAGATTCGCACCGGTCGGGCCCACCCCAGCCTGCTGGATTCCATTAAGGTGGATTACTACGGCTCGGACACGCCGCTGAGTCAGGTCGCCAATATCAATGTAGAAGATGCCCGCACCCTGTCGGTGATCCCCTGGGAAAAAAGCATGGTGCCCGCCATTGAGAAGGCCATCATGAAGTCGGATCTGGGCCTCAATCCCGCCACGGCCGGTGCCAATATCCGCATTCCGATGCCGATGCTGACCGAGGAAACCCGCAAGGGCTACATCAAACAGGCCCGCAATGAAGCGGAAAACGCGCGTGTGTCAGTGCGCAATATTCGCCGCGACGCCCTGGGCGACTTTAAAGATCTGTTAAAAGAAAAAGACATCAGCGAAGACGAGGAGCGTCGTGCGGCGGATGATATCCAGAAGCTGACGGACAAATACATCGCTGAAATTGATCGTGAGCTGGCTGAAAAAGAAAAAGACCTGATGGAAATCTGAGCCGGCTCATGAGTTCTGATGCCAGCCCTGATACCTCTCAATCTGAGGTCTCCAAGCTAGTACCGCGCCACGTTGCCATCATAATGGATGGCAACAATCGCTGGGCCAAACTGCATAATCTGAAGGACTACGCCGGCCACCGGGCTGGCGTTGAGGCCATCCGCGGTGTGCTGGACGAGTTCCAGAAAGCCGGTGTCGAGATTGTCACGCTGTTTGCCTTCAGCAGTGAAAACTGGAAGCGGCCCTCATCTGAAGTGAGTGCGTTGATGAAGCTGTTTTCCAATTACCTGGACAGTGAAATCCGCAAACTCAACCAGGACGGTGTGCGCCTGCGCTTTATCGGTCGCCGGGATCGCTTGTCGAATACCCTGTTGAAGAAGATGGATTACGCCGAGCAGGCGACCCGCGCCAACAAGCGCACCAGTTTGAATATCGCGCTGGATTACGGCGGTCAGTGGGATATAACCCATGCTGCTCGTCAGCTGGCTGAAGAAGTGGCGCGCGGTGAGCGCACGTCGGACTCAGTGACCGAAGAAACCCTGGCGGCGCGCCTGAGTACTGCGCATCTGCCGGATCCCGACCTCTGCATTCGCACGGCCGGTGAGCACCGCCTCAGCAACTTCCTGCTGTGGCAACTTGCCTACGCCGAATATTACTTCTGTGATGCGCTGTGGCCGGATTTTGACGCCGAGCAGGTGCAGCTGGCGCTGCGCAGTTACGCCGATCGCGAGCGGCGATTCGGTGGTCGGCTGGACAGCAATCAATCTGATGAGGACCAGGGTCGTGCTTAAGCAACGGGTGATAACCGCTGTAGCCATCGTGGTGCCACTGCTGGCAGCGCTGGTGTGGCTTGAGCCCGCGCCCTTGATGGCCCTGTTTGCACTGGTGGTGGTGGGTGCGGCCTGGGAGTGGTCGGATATGTCCGGTATTCGAGCGCCGGGGCTACGCGGCCTGTATTGCCTTATTGTGGCGGCCGGTATGACCGGTTTTGCCTTTCAGGCCAATCTGTTCAATGCAGTGCCCAATATTGAGCTGATACGCGATGCCATGCATGTGGCTGTAATTTTCTGGGCGATTGCCCTGTTGTGGGTGATGGGCTACCCGGGCAGCGCGGGCCTTTGGGGCAGCGTTGCGGTGCGCGCATTGATGGGTCTGGTGGTCTTGCTGCCCACCTGGCTGGCGCTTTACTACCTGCGGGTGCAGGGGCAGGGCGCACTGCTGATTCTCTATGTGCTGGTGGTGGTGGTTGCCGCCGATGTAGGGGCCTATTTTGCCGGGCGTGCCTGGGGCCGTGCCAAACTGGCGGTGAATGTGAGCCCGAACAAATCCTGGGCCGGTTTCTGGGGTGGTCTGGCGGCGAGCCAGGCGTTGGCGCTGGTAGCGGGGCTTTTCTGGCCGGGTGGCCTGCCGGTGGAACTGCCGGTATTTATGGTGCTGTCGGGTGTGGCCTCGCTGGCTTCAGTATTGGGTGATTTGCTGGAAAGCATGGTCAAGCGTCATCGAGGTATTAAGGACAGTGGCAATCTGTTGCCGGGCCACGGTGGTCTGATGGATCGCCTGGACAGCCTGACAGCGGCGATTCCCGTCTTTACGCTGGGGATGCTGCTTGTTGGCTGGTAACCCATGGTAATGAATTGTAGAGCGCTTATATGGAGTTAGTAACCATACTCGGGTCGACCGGTTCGATCGGCGTCAGTACATTGGATGTGCTGGCCCGAGAGCCCGACTGTTTTCGGGTATTCGCGCTGACCGCCAATACCGGTGTGGCTGATATGCTGCAACAGGTTATCGCTGTCAGGCCCCGCTTTGCGGTGATGCGCTGCGAACAGTCTGCCGAGCAGTTGCGTCAGGCCCTCGCCGATAATCAGGTCGATGAGACCGAAGTGCTGGCTGGCGAGCGCAGCCTGTGTGAGGTGGCCGCAGCGCGCGAAGTGGACGTGGTGATGGCCGCGATTGTCGGCGGCGCCGGGCTTGAACCGACGCTGGCGGCGGTGAATGCCGGAAAGAAAGTGCTGCTGGCCAATAAAGAAGCGCTGGTGATGGCCGGACAGCTGTTTATGGATGCGGTGGAAGAGGCCAATGCGGTTCTGCTGCCCATCGACAGCGAGCACAATGCCATTTTCCAGTGTCTGGATGACGGCAGTCGCCGTGATTTGCCCTCGCAGGGGGTTAAGCGCATTCTGCTGACCGGATCGGGCGGCCCATTCCGGGAGACCCCGGCCGAAGAGCTTGTTCATGTGACGCCGGATCAGGCCTGCGCCCATCCCAACTGGTCGATGGGCCGCAAGATATCGGTGGATTCCGCCACGATGATGAACAAAGGCCTGGAGTTGATTGAGGCCTGCTGGCTGTTTGATACCCCGGCGTCAAACATTGACGTGGTGGTGCATCCGCAGAGCATCATCCATTCCATGGTGGAATATATCGACGGGTCGGTGCTGGCCCAGCTCGGGAATCCCGACATGCGAACACCGATCGCCCACGCCCTGGCCTGGCCGGAGCGCATGCCCTCCGGGGTGGGTAGTCTGGATATCATTGCCCAGGGGCGGCTGGATTTCGAGGCGCCGGACGAGAACCGCTTCCCTTGCCTGCGCCTGGCCCGTGAGGCGGTCGAGCGCGGTGGCACCTCGGCCATACTGCTGAATGCGGCCAACGAAGTGGCCGTGGCGGCGTTCCTCGCAGGGGAGCTGGCCTTTCCGGCTATCGCGGAAGTGATTGAATCGGTGATGAATTCCGTCGCCGTCGTTGAACCGAACAGCCTCGATGCGGTCAAATTGGCGGATCGGGAAGCCCGCGCTGCGGCCGTCGCCGAAGTAAAGCGCAGACAGGCAGAGAATACGTAATGCTGGATACTCTACAGACAGTGCTCGCTTTCGTTGTCACCCTCAGCATTCTGGTGGCAGTGCATGAATTTGGCCATTTTTGGGTCGCGCGTCGCTGCGGCGTCAAGGTGCTGCGCTTCTCCATTGGTTTTGGAAAACCCCTGATCAGCTGGCGCGACCGGCACGGCACCGAATTTGCTGTCGCCGGCATCCCGTTGGGCGGCTATGTAAAAATGCTGGATGAGCGCGAAGGCGAAGTGCCCCCCGAAGAAGCGCATCTGGCCTTCAATCGCCAATCTCCCGGCAAACGCATTGCCATTGCCGCCGCCGGACCGATCGCCAACTTTGTTCTGGCGGTACTGGTTTACTGGCTTGTGTTTATGGGCGGCACCCAGGGCGTGGCGCCACTGGTCGGTGAGGTGGAAAAGGGCTCTCTGGCGCAGCAGGCCGGCCTGGTGGCGGGGCAGGAGATTGTCTCGGTAGACGGCAAGGCAACGCCGACCTGGGAGCAGCTGAGTATCCGCCTGCTGGAGCGGGTCGGTGAGACGGGCGAATTGTCCATTGCCGCCAAATATCCCGAATCTGACCTGATTTACGAATCGACCATTGTTCTCGACGGCTGGATGAAAGGTGTGGCCGAGCCCGATCCTATCGCCGGCTTAGGGTTGGAGCTCTATCGCCCCAGGGTTGAGCCGGTTATCAGTGAAGTGGTTGCCGACAGTGCGGCCGAGCGCGCCGGTATGCAGGCGGGTGACCGATTGGTGTCGGCTGACGGCGAGGCGATCGAAGACTGGATGGCCTGGGTGGAGTACGTGAAAGTGCGTGCAGGAACCCCCATCGAGCTTGAATTCGAACGCAACGGTCAGCTGCAGCGCACAACCATTACTCCCGCCGGTCGCAATACGGAAGGTGATCGGGTGGGCTTTGTCGGTATGGCGGTGGTGCCGCCGCCACCGCTGCCGGAAAAGTGGCTTCGCGAGTATCACTACGGTCCGGTGGAAGCCTTTATCGCCGCCAGCCAAAAAACGGTGCATATGAGCGTTTTTACCGTTGAGTCGATCTATAAAATGATTACCGGGCTGCTCTCACCAAAAAACTTGAGTGGGCCCATAACCATTGCTAAAGTGGCCGGCGCCTCGGCCGAGTACGGCCTGTCGGCCTGGCTCAATCTGCTGGCTTTGCTCAGCATCAGCCTGGCTGTTCTCAATCTGCTGCCGGTGCCTGTCCTTGATGGCGGGCATATCGTCTACGGTCTGATTGAG
>PAKT01000067.1 GCA_002710725.1 Spongiibacteraceae bacterium | reverse complement strand
TTGGAGAGCAATCCGGCGACCAACGCCGGCATGCGTACGACAACGGCGGTCACCATGTTGCAGGGTAGTGTGCGCGACAATGTTTTGCCTATTAAGGCATCTGCGGTAGTTAATTTTCGTATTCTGCCCGGCGATACGGTCGAGTCTGTAATCGACCATGTAACCAATGTGATCGACGACCCTGCCATTGAGGTGACCCCGTATGACGGTTTTGGCAGTAACCCCTCACCGGTTGCCGATACGGCGAGTGCGGGCTTTCAGGTGCTCAGTGATGTGGTACGGCAGGTAAGCCCGGAAACACTGGTTGCGCCGCGCCTGGTGGTAGCGGCGACAGACGCCCGGCATTTCAATGAGGTGGCCACCAACAGCTTTCGTTTTATGGGAGTCGAAGTCGGGCCGCATGAATTGGCGGGGATTCACGGCACCGATGAGCGGGTTTCAGCAGCCAGCTACGCCGAAGCTGTGAAAATGTACTACGCCCTGATCGCCCGTGCAGGCGAGCTATAGCGCCTGCTCGCCGACTCCCACTGGGAGAGGGCCGGGGTGAGGGGGCTGATTTTCCCGTGCAATATGCTCCACTTTCCAGTCAAAGCGCATCACCAGCACCGTCATTAGCGGGCTGATCAGATTAAAAAAACAAAAGGGCAGGTAGGTCAGCGTACCCACGCCGAGGACAGTGGCGTGGTAAGCGCCGCAGGTATTCCAGGGCACCAGCACGGACGTAACCGTGCCGCTGTCTTCCAGAGTGCGGCTCAGGTTCCTGGGCGTCAGCCCATACTTTTTATAAAGTTCAGGATACATTCTCCCGGCAATCAACAGCGTCAGATACTGCTCCGAGGCGGTCAGGTTCAGAACGCCGCAGGTACCGGACGTTGTAGCTACCAGCGACGTGGGCCCACGCACCAATCGGTTTAAACCCGTCAGCAGGCTGCTCAGACAACCTGATGCCTCCATCAAACCGCCAAATACAACCGCACACAGAATCAACCAGATCGTGTTCAGCATGCCGGCCATGCCGGAGGTGGAGAGCAGGTCATCGCTGAAGGTATTGCCGGTCACGATGCTGGTTTCAGCCACTATTGTGGCCGCCAATCCGCGGCAGAGGCCGCTCCAGTCGTCGGAACCGCCAATCTGATAAACCAGCTCGCTTTGAAAAAGCAGCGAGCACAGGCTGCCCAACAGGGTAGCAAAGAGCATCAGGGGGAGGGCGGGCATTTTCCGAATAATGGCGATGACAACCAGAAGCGGCACTAACAGCAGCCAGGCTGATGTGTGCACGCTGGTGTTGATGGCATTTATCATTTCGGCGGACTGGGCTATGCGACCGTCCGCCGTGTGAGTCAGGCCGAGGCCAATAAACAATGCAAGTGCGATAAGAAAAGAAGGCACGGTAGTCAGGAACAGGTAGCGCACATGATGAAACAAGTCGACCCCACAGACGCCTGAAGCCAGATTGGTTGTATCGGAAAGCGGGGACAGTTTGTCGCCGAAATACGCACCTGAAATCACCGCGCCGGCAGTGACCGGCAGGCTCATACCCAGGCCCTCGCCTGTCGCCATCATGGCGACCCCAATCGTAGCGGCGGTGGTCCAGGAACTGCCGACGGCCGTCGATACGATGGCGCAGACCAGGGCTGCGGCGGCGTAGAACCACGTCGGGTCCGCCAGCTTCAAACCCATCACAATCAGGGTCGGCACGATACCGCTGACCATCCAGGTGCTGGCCATGGCGCCGATAAGCAGCAGCATGAGTATTGGCATCAGCGCAATAAAAACTACTTTGAGCATGCCTTCCTGCAGAGTGGTCCAGCTTGCTCCGTGCTTCAGCCCGATAACTGCGGCCATTACCCCGGCGAGGATCAGAGCAATCTGGTTGGGGCCTTCAATCGCGCTGTCCCCAAACAGGGCGACGTTTATCGCGAGCAGCAACAGCAGTAGTGCCAGCGGCAGCAAGGCAAGCTTGAGCGAGGGAGCTTTCAGGGGCGTGGGCATGGTTGAGAAGCCAGTAGCGTTTGCCGCAGTATAGCAGCCAGGAAAGTGACGCCCAGATTGGAATCCGGTTCGCCTGTATGGATGATGCTGGCAAGGGAGTAGCGGTCAATACTGTGAGAGGATAAAGCCGATAAATAAGAGCAGAGGTGACTATGGATTATGTCAGTGTTGAGCAGGCCCGCGAGCTGGGCGGACTGCGTCTGGTGTTGTGCGCCGGTACGCCGGGTGTGTGGGGAGAAGCCATAAAAGCGGTGCTGGCCCACAAGAAAATAGCCTATACCCCGGTATTGCAGGAAGTAGGTGGTGAGAATCGCGCCCTGAGGGAATGGACCGGGCAAACCAGTGCGCCTGTTATTGTCGATGCCGACAACCGCCAGCACGTGCTGTGGGAGAGCATGGTCCTGTTGGCGGAACAATTGGCCCCTGAACCGGCTTTGATTCCCGCCAAACCTGCGGAGCGGGCGCTGCATTTTGGTCTGCTGCGAGAAGTTGCCGGGGTGGAAGGGCTTGGCTGGAATCGGCGTCTGCAGTCGATCGCACTGTCCGGTGGCCCTTCAGGTAATCCGGTATTGCAGCGCCTCGCGGAAAAGTACGGCTACAGCGAAGAGGCTGTTGCGCGGTCAGAGGCCCGGACCGTTGAAATATTGTTATTACTGTCCGCTCAACTTAAGAATCACGGCCCCTATTTTTTTGGCGACCAACTTACCGCGCTGGATTTTTATGTGGCGATTTTTATTGGCGTCATGATTAATCCCTTGTCACATGAGTTGATTCCAATGCCGAAGGGTATGCGAGCTGGGTTCTCTCATCCCTCGCCCGCCATAGCCGAAGCGCTGGATTCTCATTTGCAAGCGCATCGAGACAGAGTATTTGAACAGCATATCCAGACACCGCTGGATTTTTAGTCAGGCGGATAACGACATCGCGTGTCGTGGTCGCGCTCTCGGCGGGTTTCTAATATGTATCTGAAATTTATAAGGAGCGGCGAATGAAAAATCTGTTTTCGATAGCGGGAAAAGTTGCGGTGATCACTGGAGGCTCACGTGGTATTGGCGCGATGATCGCCAGAGGGTTTCTTGAAAATGGCGCCAAAGTTTATATCAGTGCGCGCAAGGAAGAGGAACTCAAGGCAACCGCGCAGGAACTGTCGGCACTGGGTGAATGCATACCGATAGTGGCAGACCTCGGTTCTCAGGCGGGAACGGAGGCCTTCGCAAAAGCGCTGCAGGAGCGTGAATCGAAGATAGATATCCTGGTGAACAATGCTGGTGCCAGCTGGGGTGCTCCGCTGGATGACTTCCCTGAAAATGGTTGGGACAAGATTATGCAGGTCAATGTGAAGTCGATCTTTTTTCTCACGCAAAAATTATTGCCACAATTGCGTGCGGCCGGCAGCGATGAAGATCCGGCGCGGGTCATCAATATTGCCTCGATAAACGGCATAACCAATCCCAAGCTCGAAAACTACTCCTACTCCGCCAGCAAGGCGGCAGTGATTCAGCTGACGCGCCATATGGCCGCTGACCTCGCCAAGGATAACGTCAATATCAACGGCATTGCGCCGGGTTTCTTCCCCAGCAAAATGACGGCTTATCTGATTGATGAGGTAGCTGAAACGGCGCCCACCGCTATTCCGCGTGGTCGCATGGGGCAGCCGGAGGATATCGCGGGAACCGCTATTTATCTCAGTTCACGGGCATCCGCCTGGGTGTGTGGCCATACGCTGGTGCTGGATGGAGGCTCAGTCGCTCAGGCTGGCTGAGTCTTGTTTGGTGCTGGTATAGGGCTTTTAAGGTGAAGCTGCTGGTGAATTGGCCACGTGACTAAGTTATTAGGGCAAGCCCTTCTGAAAAATCGCCGCGGTGGTCATAATTCCGTTCGCATTGAGGGAAATGATCGGAATAATTTACGCATCAGCCGTTGTGCGTTCTTTCATACAATAAATATGCAATAACCAAACAAAAAGGGCCTACGGTTTCCCGTAAGCCCTTGTTTTGTTTGGCTCCGCCTGCTGGGCTCGAACCAGCGACCCAATGATTAACAGTCATTTGCTCTACCAACTGAGCTAAGGCGGATTGGTGCTCTCCGTCAGGAGAGGTGGCGCATATTAAAGGCCTTTTTTTGCATCGTCAACCGCTGCAAAGCCGTTTTTCCCAGATTTATGGCAATTGGCTAAGTCGCCGGCAGGGTAGTACCATATTTCTCTTTATGCTGTTGAAAATATGAGCAAATCCTTCACGGTTACGTCCAAATTCCAGCCGGCTGGTGACCAGCCCAAAGCCATTGAACAGTTGGTGGAGGGGATCAATGCGGGGCTGCATGCGCAGACGCTGTTGGGGGTAACCGGCTCGGGCAAAACCTTCACCATCGCCAATGTGATTGAGGCGATTCAGCGCCCGACCATTGTGATGGCGCCCAATAAAACCCTCGCGGCCCAGCTCTACGGTGAGTTCAAGGAGTTCTTTCCCAATAACTCGGTGGAGTATTTCGTTTCCTACTACGACTACTATCAGCCTGAGGCCTATGTGCCTTCCTCTGATACCTATATAGAGAAGGATGCCTCGGTCAACGACCATATAGAACAGATGCGCCTGTCGGCCACCAAGGCGTTGATGGAGCGTGAAGATGCGCTGATTGTGGCGACCGTTTCCGCCATATATGGTTTGGGTGATCCTGAGCAGTATTTCAAAATGGTGCTTCATCTGGACCGGGGCGAGCGCATCGACCAGCGCAAGCTGCTGCGCCGGCTGGCGGAATTGCAGTACACGCGCAACGATGTGGCCTTTCAGCGCGCGACCTACCGAGTGAGGGGTGATGTGATCGATATCTTCCCGGCGGAATCGGAGAAAGATGCGGTACGCATTGAGCTGTTTGACGATGAGATTGAGAGCATCACCCTGTTTGACCCGTTAACGGGTGAATCGCTGGGTAAGCTGCCGCGCTATACCGTCTTCCCCAAAAGCCATTATGTGACGCCGCGCGATACCTTGCTCAAAGCCATTGATCATATTGAGGAAGAGCTGAAAGAACGGCTGGAGGTGCTGCGCAACAACGACAAGTTGCTGGAGGCCCAGCGTCTGGAGCAGCGCACCAAGTTCGATATGGAGATGATTCGCGAGCTGGGCTACTGCACCGGCATTGAGAATTACTCGCGCTACCTGTCCGGTCGTGACCCCGGTGAAGCGCCGCCAACCCTGTTCGACTATCTGCCGCACAATGCGTTGGTGGTGATGGATGAATCCCACGTGGGCATTCCCCAGATCGGTGCCATGTATAAGGGGGATCGCTCGCGCAAGGAAACGCTGGTGGATTACGGGTTTCGTTTGCCTTCGGCGCTGGACAACCGCCCGCTGAAGTTTGAAGAGTGGGAGCGGCTGATTCCCCAGGCGATTTTTGTGTCGGCAACCCCAGGCCCTTATGAGGCGGAACACGCGGCGCGGGTCGTGGAGCAGGTCGTCAGGCCTACTGGATTGATCGATCCGGAAGTCGAGATTCGGCCGGCATCAACGCAGGTGGATGACCTGATGTCGCAAATCAGTCAGCGGGTTGAAGTGGGTGAGCGGGTGCTGGTAACGACCCTCACCAAGCGAATGGCGGAGGACTTGACCGACTATCTCAGCGAACACGGTATTCGCGTGCGTTATCTGCACTCGGATATCGACACCGTAGAGCGCGTAGAGATCATCCGTGACCTGCGTTTGGGGGAGTTCGATGTGCTGGTGGGGATCAACCTGCTGCGCGAAGGGCTTGATATGCCCGAGGTGTCGCTGGTTGCAATTCTTGATGCGGATAAGGAAGGCTTTCTGCGTTCGGAGCGCTCCTTGATCCAGACCATAGGGCGGGCCGCCCGGAACCTCAATGGCAAGGCGATTCTCTATGCCGACAACATGACGGGCTCCATGGAGCGGGCGATATCTGAAACCAATCGCCGGCGTGAAAAGCAGGTTGAGTTCAATAAAGAGCATAATATAACGCCTGCCGGCGTGAAGAAGGCAGTGGCCGATATTCTGGAGGGAGCCTTTGCGCCGGGCAGCAAGCGCACTCGGAAGGGGGCGGGGCGCAAAGCCGCAGAACCGGGTGCGGAATACGGTGTGGATGTAAAGTCCATGAAGCCGGCAGAGCTCTCCAAACTGCTCAAGAATCTGGAGCAGCAAATGGCTGAGCACGCTAAAAACCTGGAGTTTGAAGATGCCGCCAGAGTGCGAGACCGGCTGGCAGATATCAAGCGCGATCTGTTTGTTGGATAGCCCAACTGTAAAAGAGGAAATAAGATGATCAAGACCCTTGTGCCGCTGGCCTTGCTGTCGGCAGCGACCCTGCTCGCCGGATGCTCTTCGAATAACACGCTTTCTGATGCGGAAGTGGAGCGTGAGCGCGCCCGGGCAAATGAAGTGCATCGGGAAATGGATCGGGAAACTCGCTGATCAACTGTGAGGTAACTTGTGGCGGCTGGCGGTTGTTTCGCCGGGTAAGCGTGGCTATAATGCGCGTCCTCTGCACGGGGAGGTTACTTTTGCCCGGTTCTTCGCAGAATCTGTACGACCGTAGCTCAGCTGGTTAGAGCACCACCTTGACATGGTGGGGGTCGGTGGTTCGAGTCCACTCGGTCGTACCAATCTTTCTCAAAAGCGGCTCACCTTGCGTGGGCCGTTTTTGTATCTGCCAAAAATTCCTAAACAATCATTATTCCTTTATATTTTCTTTATATTTCAGCGTCTTAGTTAAATGATATGGATATAGGTCTTGTGTGCGAAAGTGTCGGGACTGTGATAAAGTCACAAGCTTACTGTGTCTGCACTTCAGTGGGCATTCAGGTAAAGCAGAACGGACAAGAACAATGAGAATAAAATGGTGGTGTGGGGCAGGTCTGGCGCTAGTGCTTTTTATTGCCGGGCCGGTGCAGGCGGGGCTGTTTGACTCGCTCAAGAACTCCCTCGGCGGGGGCAGTGAGCCTGACGACAGCGGCAAGTCTCCAGAAGAGCGGGCGCTGAGTCTCTACCGCAAGGGTAAGAAGAGCTATGAGTCGGGTGACTATCAAGGTGCCCGGGAGCATCTGTCCAAAGCGCTTGAACTTTATTCCTCTGACGGCAAAATCCGAATTGTTAAAGACCAGCAGGTAGAGTGGGTGGAAACGCCGCGCGGCCTGGAGCGTCGCGTTGTCTCGGATTCCACAGCCTACGATTATTACCCCAACCGTTATATGGGCTACGTCAGCAATGAGTTGGCCCGAATTGAAAAAGAACGTCAGGAAGCCTGGACGGCAGAACAGCAGAGCCAACAAGCCCAGATGGCCTTGCAGGAAAAATTTGCCAATCCCCCGCATCTGCTGGTTCGCTACGATTTGATAGACAGCAATCGCGACAACATTCTGTCGGCCAAAGAGTCGGCGAAGGTCGTAGTGACCGTGGAAAACGCAGGCAAGTCGATGGCGGAGTCGGTCGAGGTTGCTATCTGGAGCAGTACCAGCGACGTGACTCTGGGCTGCTGTGACACCCGGCGCAAGCTGACCATCGGAAACATAGCGCCCGGACAGTCCGTTATTGAAACCCTGGAAATCATCGCTACCGAGAAAGTGGCGACTGGTTCCGAAAAGCTCAGCCTGACCGCCACCGAAGCCGATGGCTTTGGTCTGCCTGAGGAGCTGCAGTTTGCCTTTGCCACCCAGGAATACATGCCGGCAGCGTTTGCCATTGTTGATCAGCGAGTGAGTCACCTGACCGGTAATTCCTACGAAGTCAGCTATACCGTGGTCAACCAGGGCAAGGGCCCGGCGGTGGATGCCGTTACCCAGATTCGCGCCGAGAGCAGGGATATTCTGCTGCTGGGCGACTCCGAGGTGTCGATCGGGCAGTTGGCGGTTAATGCCAGTCAGCGTGTTTCCTTTACCTTCGCCAAAACCAATCGTCTTAAATCCGGCGATCGCCTGCCGGTAGCGCTGCGCGCCATCGACAAGAGCGACGAAAGCACCCAGAAAGAATTTACTCACGCCATGGTGTTGCCTGCCGGCGGCGCGTCGCAGCGCTACGCGGCTAACAGCTATCAAGCACCCACTCCTCTGGCTCCGGCGGCATCAGCCATCGCCGTTGAGCCCGTGGATACGGATATTCCGACGGGTGCAGAGCAAATCCAGTTTGGCCGGGCGTTTGTGATCGGTAACGGTCGCTACGCGGCGTTGGATCCGGTTGATTTCGCAGAGAATGACGCCAGTGTTGTGGCGCAGTATGCGAAGAAAACCCTCGGGTTCAAGAAAACCAAAACCTATCTGAATGAAGATACTTTCGGTTTGCGCGACATCTTTGGTACCAAAGAAAAGAACTTTAAGGATGGCGACCTCTACAATATGGTCAAGCGCGATTCCGAGCTGAAGCCTAACCCCCCGGTGTTTATCTATTACTCCGGCCACGGGGCGCCCGGGCTGAGCGACGGCAAGGCCTATCTGGTACCGGTTGATGCGCAGATGGAACGTCTGGACCAGCAGGGTTATCCGCTGGAAGATCTGTATGCAGCCATCAAGAATCTTCCGACCAATAATGTCACGCTGGTGCTGGACTCCTGCTTTTCCGGAAACACCGATACGTCCAGTGGCAAGAAAACCAAGGCTCTCTATACGGGGGTTAGCCCGGCCGCCTTTAAAACCAACGAGCTGAAGCCCGGCAACATTTCAAATCTCACGCTGTTTACCAGTGCCTCTGCCAGCGAAGTCAGTTACTGGCATAAAGAAAGCCGTCACGGTCTGTTCACCTATAATTTTCTGCGGGCCCTGCGAGGCAGTGCGGACAACTGGGTGAAAGGCAACAAGGACGGCGTGGTCAGCGCCGAGGAAATCCAGAATTTTGTCAGTTATGAAGTGGCTGAATATATCGACCAGACTGATAAGGGCAGCAAGCAGACGCCGGGCCTCAGTGGCCAGACATCCAAACCTTTGGCTATTTTGAAGAAGTAAGGACGCTTAGTGAGGAAAGTTTCAGGCGCGCTGTTGCTTGCAGGTATTGCGTTGCTACCTTCTTGTGGCTTACTGGGTTCCGACTCGGCTGAGTCAGAGGTTTCATCAGAAACCCAGGTGCAGCAATATCGCTCTTTCTGTATTGATAAAACGCCCAGAGACAGCGACCACCTGGTGGTGGGTGTCGGAGTGGGCGAGTCTATTCCCAAGGCTCGCCAGCAGGCCTTGTCAGAAATCGCGCAGAAGCTCTCCAGCCGTGTGTCGGTAACCACAAAAAGCACCACCCGGGCCATCGACGACTATGAGTCGGAAACCTTTGACCAGGATGTGTCGATTGAGACTGACGTTGCCATTGATGACGCGGTAGAACTGTGCCGGGATGTCGATGATCCCCGCGGCAAA
Organism: Spongiibacteraceae bacterium; assembly: GCA_002710725.1. GTDB lineage: Bacteria > Pseudomonadota > Gammaproteobacteria > Pseudomonadales > Spongiibacteraceae > Litorivivens. Next base: position 2,841 of record PAKT01000067.1, on the reverse strand, counting down.
GTCTTTGTGGTCTATCAGTTGGACAAGCGCCCACTGGTTCAAAAGGTGTATTCGGATCTCGCTGGCCGATGGCGGGGCGACTTGCCGCAAAAAATTCATTTCAAAGGCCCATCGATGCTGGTCGGTTCGCACTTTGTGTCCGAGCTCAGGGAAAAACTGGAGCGACAGACCGGCACGCAGGAAAAGACCGTCGTTATCGATTTAAAACGTCGGAACAATCGCTGGGTGCTGAGTGTTAACGACAGTGCAAACTATACGGTTGCAGACCGCAAATTTCTGTCGTTTATCGCGCCGGATTTTCGCGGCGCTGTCAAAGCGCTGGACATCGATATTGCCTCCGGCGATGCGCCGCGCCCACCGACGGATTTTCGCTTCGCCCGCAGCGTACGCTTGAAGCACGGTGATGATTTTCATTTCTGGATTGCATCGCGCCGCAGCGGCTACTTTTCGCTTTTCAATATTTATGAAGACGGACGCATCGCGAATTTGCTCGAGAACCGGTTTATTCAAAATGGCTCGACGCTTCAGTATCCGGAAGGTGGCACCTTTACCTCGCTGGTGTTGGAAGACGGTAAAAGTACCTACGATGTCTACATCGGCGTGCTGACGGAAAACCCCATCGTGCTTTCAGAGTTCGCCAAGCTTGAGAATCAGGGTGGCTTCCTTGCCGGCGACGACTACTATCAGTTTGATCAGTTTCTTCGCTGGTTTGATTTTGTTGACCCGATAGGGGTGTCTACGCTTGAGGCTCGGACTGATCCTTAAATATTGTCAGCTGGTGTGTTGGCTTCTCGCCACACCGGCGCTTGTTGCGGCGCCCTGTTGGCTGTCGCAGCCGGTCACGAGTGAGCATAGTGGTTACATAGGTGTAGCCGAAAAATTTGATTCCGATGGCCGTATCGCGCTTGCTTCCAGCCGGCGTTCGGCATTGCGGCAACTTTACGCGGCCATGGGTGATACCATGCCGCAGAATATTCAAGATGATAAAGAACTCGCTGAGATGCAAACGCTGGATTTGCAGGGGCAGAGTTACTATTTTGCCAAAGACTTTGTGGGGAGAGGCGCCGTTTTCTCTTACATTTCCACTGGTATTCCATCCGAGACCGCGTGTGCGGTAAATCGCTGTCGCAGCGAGCGTTGCGAGCCAGCCTGGTTGTGCGGGCAGTCTGCCGACAGCGATGCGGCAGAAGTGCTCGGTGTGGGCGAATGGCGAATATCCGACAAGCAGCAATGGATGGACGCGGTCAAATCTGCCAGTGATACCGCAGCCTATTGGGGAATAGCCGACGTAAGTTCGGACTATAGGCTGCTGCGCGCTTCCGCTGCCCAACAATATCTCAGCTTTGTGGATCACGATATCTCTGTCGACACTGACGCCAGCGCTTTGCCACCGCTAACACTGGTGGAAAGTTGTCGTGATGGTTCTACGCTCTATCAACGCTGGCTTTACGAGAGGCAAGCGCAATTCAAGCAGATGCAGCAGCACAATGCTGCGATGGGCCGGGCGAGTGTAGCATCGTATACCGCTGCCGGTACCTTGCAATCCGTTATTGATTTGGCAATACGCAAAGCTTATGCTGATTTGGCGCAGAACAAAGACGTTCGCGTTAAAACAATACAAAAAACAGTATCCGGGGAAAGCGCCGGTCGAGGATACTCGATGGAAGCTGTTTCACTAACCAGTCATCAACGCCTTTCGGCAAGTCTCTCGAGATTGTCCATCACTCCGCGCGTGGGTAAACCCTACGTCGTGGAAGTCGAATTACTGGAAAACACTGTTCATTAAAACGCACCCAAGGAGAACAATATGAACAAGGTAGTAAAAGCAGCTTCACTGGCAGCAAGTATTTTACTGGTTGCCTGCTCCGGTTCACCCGAGAAGCCTGAGCAACAGGCCAGCAATGTGCCTTACGACAACCGTCCCGACTGGGTAAAACTGCCCATCGTTGAGGATGGCCTGGCCAGCACGCAGTGTGTGGCGAAGAAAGGTTCGTCCAGCATCATGCAGGCCAAGGCAACGGCACTGGCGCGCGCTGAAATTGCCCGCCAGATCGAAGTTAAAGCCACCGCACTCGATAAAACCTATCAGCGTCTGACAGAAGCCTCCGTCGGTGATTCATTTGGTTCATCCTTTGAGAGTGTCTCAAAAACGGTTGCCAACCAGAACCTGTCCGGCACCCGTGCGGTTAAAGCAGAGTATGTGCTCGGTATTGACGGCCAGCCTGAATACTGCGTGATGGTCACCATGAGCCCGTCGCTGACAAAAAATCTGTTTAACGATCTGCTGAAAGAAGCGAATGCGAACGTTAATGCTCAGAACGAAGCCATTCTTTACGAAGAGTTCAAAGCGTTTAAAGCGCACAATGAGCTGGACGAGCTGACGGCTGAGTAAAGTGACCTTCAACGCGAAGATGCTGACAGCGCTGCTGGCCCTTGTGCCAGTGGCGTTTGTGTCGGCAGACGATATCTGGGGTGAACTCGAACAGGAAGCGGGGCAGCTGGGTGATTCTGCACAACAGAGTGCAGAAAACGCATCCAAAAAACCCACGGAATTCGAGTTGTACAAAAAACGCCAGCAGGAAGAGTTTGCGGCCTATCGTAAAATCTTTGAAGAAGAGCTGGAAGAGTATCGCAATGCGATCAAGCAGCGCTGGGATGATCCGGAGATCAGCTCGCGCAAGGTGTGGGTGTCCTATACCGATGACTACGCCGTAAAGCGGGCTGTCGATTTTGAAAAGAATACCCTGACGATTTCTGCTCAGGGTCTGCAGGGTAATCAGAAGGCTGCTTATAAAAAGTTTGAAGACCAGATCCGTCAGGTGTTGTCGACAACCGTGGCGG
>PAKT01000066.1 GCA_002710725.1 Spongiibacteraceae bacterium | reverse complement strand
GCATCCTGCAGGACGATGGCAAGGTGAAAACCGTTACTGTCCGCCCCGAATAATCGCAGCCCAGGAAAACCTACATGCGCGTATTGATTGTCGAAGACGAACCCGATTTGCTGGACTATCTGGCGCGCTCCTTTGAAGCCGAAGGCTTTGCCTGTGACCGCAGCGCCGACGGTGAGGACGCGCTGTTTCTCGGCGAAGAGTACGACTATGATCTGTCGGTGGTCGACATCGGTCTGCCCAAGCTGGATGGCATTCAGGTCGTCAGCCGCTGGCGCAAAAGCAACCGCAACTTTCCCGTACTGATCCTTACCGCCCGGGGTCGCTGGCAGGACAAAGTGGAAGGTCTGGAGGCCGGTGCCGACGACTACGTGGTCAAACCCTTCCAGATAGAAGAAATTCTCGCCCGCGCCAACGCTTTGATCCGGCGCTCTGCCGGTCACGCCAGCCCGGAAATGCGTTTTGGCCCTATCGTTATCGACACCCGGGCCAAATCGGTTTTACGCGGCGAGCAACGGCTGGAGCTGACCACCTACGAATACAACGCGCTGGAATACCTTACGCACCGCTGCGGTCAGACCGTTTCCAAATCCGAACTGACAGAACACCTCTACGATCAGGATTTTGATCGCGACAGCAATGTCATCGAAGTGTTTATCGCCAGGCTGCGGAAAAAGCTCGATCCGGAAGGCAGCCTTAAACCCATTACCACCGTGCGCGGTCGCGGCTACCGCTTTGATCTGAAAGCCGAACAATGAAAGCCCGGGGCTCCATCATCCGGCGGCTGCTGGGAGCCTCCATTCTGACGCTGCCACTGTTTCTGGGCATCACCGGCTACGCCATCGATCAGGCGCACACGCGCAGCCTCGTGGCTGCCCAGCAGTCGCAACTGCAGTTGCAGTTTTACGGCATTCTCGGCGTGATGGAGTGGAGCAACACCCAACCGATTTCGGTAGAGCGTTTGCGCGAGCCGCGCTTCTGGCAATTCCGCTCGGGCCTTTACGCCTTCATCCACACCCGCAATGGCTACGTTCAGTGGCAGTCATCATCCGCCAATTCCATGGAATACCTGCAGGAGGCCTTCGCCCCGACCCCGGCGGGCAAGGAAGTGTTTGACGAAATCGTTCTGCGCGGTGCGCCCTACTTCCGCTACCGCTACCACGTTATCTGGGAAGACGAGCAGGGCGTCGAATTTCCGCTGATTTTCACCCTGCTGGAACATCAGGATACCTTTCGTTCGGAGCTGCTGAGCTTTCGCAAAAACATTGCGCTCTGGCTAGGGCTGGCGGCCGTGGTGCTTTTGCTGATTCAACTTTTCGTGCTGCGCTGGGGCCTGCGGCCACTGCGCGATATGAGCCGGGAATTGCGCGAACTCGAAGCCGGTAAGCGCGAATCGCTGGGGGGCATCTATCCCCACGAATTGACGGGTGTGACCCACAACCTGAACCGCCTGCTGGAAAAAGAGCAGCAGCAGCGCGAACGCTATCGCAATACCCTGGGTAATCTGGCCCACAGCCTTAAGACCCCACTCAGCGTGATGCGCTCAGCCACCACCCCTGACACCGACCCGCAGATTGCCGACCAGCTCGACAAGATGAACAATATCATCGCCTACCAGCTGCAGCGTGCGGTCAGCGCAGGACCGAGAAGGCTCGGCGCGAAAACGCCGCTGCGCGCATTGCTAGACCGGCTCTGCCAGACAATGACCAAGGTTTACCGCGATAAAAACCTGAAGTTCAGCCTGTCCTGCGATGAGCAAAAAGCGCTGGCAATGGACGAACAGGATCTTATGGAATTGCTCGGCAACCTGATCGATAACGCCAGTAAGGCAGCGCAAAGCGCCGTTTTGATTAAGGTAAAATCCCTAGGTTCGGCCAGCATCGAGGTATCCATCGAAGACGACGGGCCCGGCTTTCCCGAAGATAAAATTGGCCTGCTGATGGAGCGCGGCAATCGCGGTGACCAGTACGGCAGCGGTCAGGGGCTGGGGCTGGCCGTCGCCGCCGATATTCTCAATGCCTACGAGGCGAAGCTGACCATCGGCCGCTCCACTTTGGGCGGGGCTAAAGTGGCAATGACTTTGCCCGCCTGAACAACCCTCTATTTATAAGCCGTCTAACTGAACTTTACCCCGAACTTGTGGAACTGGCGCGGCATGATGTCGTCCAGCTGGGCAATATCTTCCGGGTGCAATTCAATCGCATTCCAGCCCTGCTTTTTGTAGAGCTCGGCCTTGCGCATTTGCGCCTTGAGCTCTGTCGGCGTCGCGTCCGCGGCCCAGAAATCGATAAACACCTGATTGAGCGGCAGAAAAAAATCCGCTTTCAGCGACTCTTCCACCGGCAACTGTCGATTGGTAGCGTGAAGCACGCCAGCCAGATACAGCCACTGGCAAATCTGCTGCAGCTCCCGTGACGAATGCTGGTGACCATCGATGCTGACAAAACCCTCGCTTTCGGCAAACAGATCCCCCGCTGCGCTGTTCTCTGATGCCGCGCCGGCTTCCCGCAGCCGCTGCTCCAGAACCCCATTGTCGGTAACCGCTTCGGGCCACAGCACATAGAGCATATCGCTCTGGCGATTCTCCATCTGCACCCCGCCCTGCTGCTGTCCCCGGGGGCTCAGCATCCAGCCGTGGGATTCCCGCTTCTGCCAACCGAGCTCTGCCAGAATCCGGTTGACCGCGCGGCCGCTCAGACTGTGGGGCTGCCCCAGAGCCGCCGCCGACAGCATTTTGTTGTCCTCCAGGGCTCGCAACATGGCGTGCTGTTCAAGACTGACCGGCCAGACGATATAGCGACCGTAGCGCTTGCTGGTGCGATATTCACCGCCCTCGAATTCACCCTTGGGAGTGAGCACCCAGCCGTCACTGACTTTTCGAATCCAGTCGTAGTCTTTCAGGGTGCCAAACAGCTGCTGCACGGGCACTTCCAGCAGCTTGGCCAGGGCAGTCGTCGATATTTTGTCATCACTCATTGGGCTATCCGGCTCCGAGACCAGTCTTGAGAATGCTTAGTTGCGACAAGCCTACTGTACAAATATACAACGAGCAATGCCCTGCTTGCCTTGATCACAATAGTTCCATATATTTGGAACTATGGAATCAATAACTGCTGTTTCAGCCCTGTCTGCACTCGCCCAGTCTTCGCGCCTGGCGATTTTCCGTTATCTGGTGCAACAGTCGCCGAATGCGCGCACGCCCGGCGATCTGGCCAGTGCTTTATCGCTGCCCAAAGCCACCCTGTCCTTCCACCTGAAAGAGCTGACCCAGGCCGGGCTTATCAGCGGGCAGCAGTCTGGACGGCGCATTTTCTACAGTGCCAACATCGACGCCATGCGCGATCTGCTCGACTACCTCTCTGAAAATTGCTGCCAGGGTAATGACTGCAAGGTATCGCCGGCAGCGCCGCAACACCGATAATAGGGAGACATTGTGTGAATCGTTTTGACGCCTATTGCGCCGAATTCTTTGGCACGGCCGTGTTGCTGGCCAGTGTGGTGGGTTCCGGCATCATGGGAGACAACCTTGCCGGCGGCAATAACGCTGTCGCGCTGCTGGCCAACTCTCTGGCCACCGGAGCAACACTCTATGTACTGATCAGTGCTCTGGGGCCGACAAGCGGCGCCCATTTTAATCCCGCCGTCAGTCTCGCGCTGGCGCTTGCCGGCCGTTTTCCCCGGCGCGAGCTTCTACCCTATCTGCTGTTGCAGTTTTCCGGTGCCACCTTGGGGGTGGTGTTGGCCAACCTGATGTTTGAGCTCCCGGCCTGGCAGTGGTCCGGTACCGAGCGCCAAGGTGCCCACCTGCTGCTCAGCGAAGCGGTCGCCACCGCGGGCCTGCTGCTGACCATTGTGCTCTTTCTCCGCAACAGCGCTCACTCCGTCGCACTGGGCGTAGCCCTCTACATCACCGCCGCCTACTGGTTCACCAGCTCCACCTCGTTTGCCAACCCGGCGGTATCCTTTGCCCGTATGTTCAGCGACACCTTTGCCGGAATTGCGCCCGCCTGTGTACCCGAGTTTGTCCTCGTGCAGCTGGCCACTGCAGTTGCCATAGGGCTGCTGCTGAAACTACGCAGCCGCAGCTCCCCGTCAAGGCAGCCCGCGGCCTGAGCGCTTCGGCTAATACGTATTGTTAGTCTTTCGCGCAGGGCGTAGCGTCTAAAAGCATACAGCTCCCTGACTGCGCACGAGGCGAAGGACATGCCTGAAAATTGTATCGGCAATACCCCCGACGCCAAACAACTGGTCGACGGCGACCATCTTCAGGTACTGCGTATCTGTCTGGTGCTGACTTTTGTGGTGTGCGGTGGAATGGTGGCGCTGTTTTGGCCGCAGAATGCCTGGCTGGGTTTCGGCATGGCAGTAGCAAGCCTTTCAGCCCTGGCTGTTTTTGTCGCCCTGCAATATCAACGCATTGCCTTTCTGGCGGCGTCTATTTGCATGGTGACTATCGTGTACGGTGTTATTCACCTGATGGCCTTTTTCGGCAAGCCCGATGGCATCGGGGCCGCCTATTACTTCTGCACCATACTCGGCGCCTTCTTTTTTCTCGGTATCACTGGCGGGATTCTTTATAGCATGGCCTGCGCTGTAGCAGTGGTGCTACTGTATTTACCCCCAGCTCTGCTTTCCGTTCAGGCGATGAATGAATTCTATGTTCTGCTTACCTCAATCACCTGCACCGCCATTATCGCCTACTACTACGAGCATGCGGTGGCCAAACGCACCTACGCCCTGACGAAGTCTCTTTCAAAGATGGATCGTCTCGCCAATGTGGATTACCTGACCGGCGTCAGCAATCGCAGGCACTTTTTTGAGCAAGCCAAAGCCCTTTTCGAGCAACCCGGATCTCTCAGCCTGATTGCGCTCGACATCGACGACTTTAAAAAGATCAACGATACCCACGGCCATGCCTGTGGTGATGAGGTGCTGGTTACCATCGCACGTCTGCTGGATCATCGACTGCGGGACGACGCATTATTAGGACGCACTGGCGGTGAGGAATTCTGCATTCTGCTCAGGGTGAATCGCACCATCGCCCATCGCCGGGCCGAAGAACTGCGCTCAGCGATAGCCAGCCTCAGTTGCCGCGTCGGCGAGCAGCACATCCCCGTGACTGTCAGTCAGGGTCTGGCCACTCGTGGCCCCGGGGACGAAGCGCTGGAGCATCTGATGCTGCGGGCTGACAGAGCCCTGTACGAAGCAAAACACCACGGTAAAAATGGTGTCGCCCTGGCCAAGCCCGGTACCGCGCTGGCTTGACCACCGGTCACCCGGTTTAACGCATACCTTCGTCGTCTTCCGGAAACTCCTCCAGCGACAGACCTGCACTACCGCCGCCACCACTGCTGGCAGCCACCCCGGAATCAAGCTTGATTTTCAAGCGCAGGTTGTTAGCAGAGTCCGCATTCTTGATCGCCTCATCAAGAGAGATGCGACCTTCCTTGTAGAGCTTGAACAGGGCCGAGTCGAACGTCTGCATACCCAGCCGCTCGGACTTTTCCATGATTTCCTTGATGCCGTCCAGCTCGCCCCGCAGAATCAATTCCTGGATCGTGGAGGTGCCCAACAGCACCTCAACCGCCGCCGCCCGTTTGCCATCCGCCGTGCGTACCAGTCGCTGAGAGACAAAGGCGCGCAGGTTCATACCGAGGTCAGTTAACAGCTGGTTGCGGCGCTCTTCCGGAAAGAAGTTAATGATGCGATCAAGGGCCTGATTGGCGTTATTGGCGTGGAGAGTCGAGATGGCCAGATGGCCGGTTTCCGCAAAAGCCAGCGCGTGTTCCATGGTCTCGCGGTCGCGTATCTCACCAATCAGGATAACGTCGGGAGCCTGACGCAGGGTATTCTTCAATGCCGCCGCAAAGGAGCGGGTATCAACGCCCACTTCGCGCTGGTTGATAATCGATTTCTTGTGTTTGTGGACAAACTCAATCGGATCTTCGATGGTGATGATATGGCCACCGCTGTTGGTGTTGCGATGATCGATCAATGCTGCCAGCGAGGTTGATTTACCGCTGCCGGTGCCACCCACAAACAGGATCAGACCGCGCTTGGTCATGATGACATCTTTGAGAATTTCCGGCAGTTTCAGGTCATCAAATTTGGGGATTTCCGTGACGATATTTCGCGCGACAATCGAAACTTCGTTGCGCTGTTTGAAAATATTGATCCGGAAGCGGCCAACCCGGGGGACGGAAATCGCCAGATTCATTTCCAGTTCGTGGTCAAAAATTTCACGCTGCTCATCATCCATGATGCTGTCGGCTATTTGCTTGATTTGCCCGGACCCCAGCGCCTCTTTGGAGAGTGGTTTCAGCACCCCCTGAAACTTGGCGCAGGGCGGCGCGCCGGTACTCAAATAGAGGTCCGAACCGTCGTTCTTGGCAAGAATACGCAGATAGTCAGTGAATTCCATGGATACAACCTATACCGCTTTTTATTTCAGGCATTTTCACCTGATTTGATCCGCGATACCACCCTTGAAAGCTGACGAAAAAGCCCTGTCTTACTACACTTCAATGTAGCGCGTGCACACATGGGAGAAAGCGTGGGTCGGGAGATAGATCAGAGCGAGTTCAGTGAAGCCGACTTTCAGGCATTCCAGGCGCAACTGGCGCAGGAAACCCAGAGTCTGGCCGACTATCTCAACGATGGCCGCGTAGACGCTGAGACAGGCACCTGTGGCCTCGAACTGGAGGCCTGCCTGATCGACAGCGCATTTCGGCCAGCTGCTGAAAATGATCGCTTTATCCATCAGCTCAACGACCCACTGGTCGTGCCGGAGCTGGCTAGATTTAATTTCGAACTTAATACGCCGCCCTTTCCGGTGGCGCCTAAGCTGTTGAGCGCGCTGCACGGCTATCTGGACACGCAATGGCAGCACTGTAGACAGACTGCACGCCAAATGGACCTCGATGTCTGTCAGGTGGGCATTCTGCCCAGCCTGCGCGATTCGGATCTGCACCTGGGCAACGTCTCATCCCCGCAGCGTTACATCGCGCTGAACCAGCAGATTCTCAAGGGCCGGCGCTATCAGCCACTGGATATCGCCATTGACGGCGCAGCGGATCAGCTTCGTCTGCAGCACAATGATGTGATGACCGAGGCGGCGACAACCTCTCTGCAGATTCATTTGCAGCTGGCACCCGAAGACTTCGCCGCCTACTACAACGCCAGCTTGCTGGCCTCTGCGCTGCTGGTCGCCGCCGGTGCCAATTCACCACTGGTTTTCGACCAGGTACTGTGGGAGGAAAGCCGCATCCCCCTGTTTGAACAGTCGGTCGCCCTGCCCTGCTTCGTCAGTGACTCAGGCGCCGTGGTTCACCGGGTCACCTTTGGCAGCGATTATTGCAACAGGTCCGTGCTGGAGCTGTTTCAGGAAAACCTCCACGCCTTTCCCGTGTTGCTGCCCATGGACTATCCCGACAAATCACAGCTCAAACATCTGCAATTGCACAACGGCACCATCTGGCGCTGGAACCGTCCACTGCTGCAGATCACGCAAACAGGGCAACTGCAGGTGCGACTGGAGCACCGCTCACTGCCCGCCGGGCCGACCACGACGGATAACGTCGCCAATATTGCCCTGTTTTACGGTCTGGTCAGCTGGCTGGCAAATACCCTACCGGAAGCTGACTTGCCCGAGTTCCAACAGGTGCGTCGCAATTTCTACGCCGCCGCCCGCTGGGGCCTCGACACTCCGCTGCAGTGGCTTGATGGTGTGCAGGCCTGTCCGGCAGACATTTTGCTTGAGCAGGCACTGCCCGCCAGTATTCAGGCCCTGAAAAATATCGGTTTTGATCCGCCGGAAGTGGATTACTTCTTACAGGAAGTCCTGCGCGAGCGAATTGTGAAACGCCAGACCGGCGCGCGCTGGCAGCGCGATTTCTATGAACGCAATCAGCGCGACAGCCGCGCCCTGATGGAGGCTTACCAGTACCAGTGCACCCAGGGAGCTGTTCACACATGGTAGACCTCCCTGTTCGCAAGACATTACCTGATGGCTTTTTGAGCTGCCGGGCCGATGAGTTGCAGTCATTGCTCGGCGGCGCCTGCCTGATTCACCTGCGCGGACGCACCCAGCAGGCCGTGGTGGTCTCCATTCTGCTGCACGGCAACGAAGTCAGCGGGCTGACGGTTGTGCAGAATTTGCTGCAACAATCGACGACGCTGCCCCGTGATCTGCTGATCTTCGTGGGAAATACTCGCGCCGCGGCAGCGGGACTGCGCCGCCTCGATGGACAGCCCGACTACAATCGAATCTGGGCTGGGGGTGAGCTGAAAGAGCACGCCATTGCACAGCAGGTACTGGACTACGCTGCCAGCTGTAACCCGATTGCCGCCGTCGACATTCACAACAATACCGGGCGCAATCCCTTGTACGCCTGTATCAATCACGTTGACCGGCGCTTCCTGCGACTGGCGCGCAGCTTCAGCGACACCATTGTGTTTTTCAGCGAGCCCCACCAGATCTTCGCCAACAATATGGCGCGCTATTGCCCTGCCGTTACCCTGGAATGTGGTCAACCGGGGGACAGGCTCGGTATAGAACGTGCCCTTCACACGCTTGAGTACTGTCTGCACAGGGAAATTTCAGATGTCGCTAATGAAGATATCGACAAGGTAACGCTGTTCCACACCGTTGCCCGCATGATTGTTCCCCCGGATAGCCGCATAGCGTTTGGCCACACAGAGAACGCAGACTTTGTGTTTCCCGAGGGTTTCGATGCCTGGAATTTTCAGCCGCTGCCCGTGGGGTCCCACTTTGGTATGGCGCTGTCAGCAGACAAACGCCTGTGCGTACGCAACGACGCCGGACGCGATATCACCGGGGACTATTTTTCGCTGGAAAACGGCGTGATGAAAACACGTAAGATTTTTTCGCCCACCATGCTGACGCTGGACGAGCGCGTTATGCTACAGGATTGCGTAGGTTATATTATGGAGCGCTACCCGCACGACGGGACACACTAGCACTGCCCTGCTCTTTACCGGAACACGACAGCGCCCTTTTTCAATCAGGCTGCGGACGCCGCCTTGTTCGCCGCGCCCTTCTCAACGGGCTGCCCCATTTCAACCAGTACGCTTTCCAGCGCATTCAGACAGAGGGAAACATTCTCGGCATTGGCGCTGTGGCCCATCAGTCCGATGCGCCAAACCTTGCCGGCCAGGGCACCCAGACCCGCGCCAATTTCCAGATCGTAGTCGCTGAGCAATTTAGCGCGCACCGCGGCGTCATCGATACCCTCCGGTATGGTGACCGCATTCAACTGCGGCAAACGGTATTCGGCATCAACTACAAAGCCAATCCCCAGCGCTTCCAAGCCGGCCGCCAGTGACTTGTGCATGGCGGCGTGGCGCGCCCAGGCCTTCTCCAGGCCCTCTTCCTGCAGAATCACCAGCGCTTCGTGCAAACCGTACAGGGCATTGATAGGCGCAGTATGGTGGTAGGCGCGCTTGGCGCCGCCACCCCAGTAACCCATCACCAGATTCATATCGAGGAACCAGCTTTGTACCGGTGTTTTGCGATTGCGAATGGCATCGGCGGCTTTTTCAGAGAAGGTCACCGGTGACAGGCCCGGGGTACAGGACAGGCATTTTTGCGTGCCGGAATACACCGCATCCAGTCCCCACTCGTCGACTCTCAGCTCTACGCCGCCCAGCGAAGTCACGGTATCGACGATGGTCAGGCAACCATGCTGCTGCGCCAGCGCAGCCAGCGTTTTCGCATCCGAGCGCGCGCCGGTGGAGGTTTCCGCATGCACAAAACACAGCACCTTGGCGTCCGGGTTGGCTTTCAGTGCAGCTTCAACCTTTTCCGGGTCAACCGGCTTGCCCCAATCATCTTCTACGGTCACGGCTGTGGCGCCACAACGTTTGACGTTTTCCACCATACGCGTGCCAAACACACCGTTGATGCAGACAATGGCCTTGTCACCCGGCTCCAACAGATTCACGAAACAGGCTTCCATGCCCGCAGAGCCCGGCGCCGACACCGGTAAAGTCAGTTCATTTTCGGTTTGAAAGGCGTATTGCAGGAGCTGTTTGGTCTGATCCATCATCTCGATAAACTGGGGGTCGAGATGGCCGATGGTGGTACGACCCAGCGCTTCAAGAATGCGCGGATTGACATCAGAAGGCCCCGGCCCCATCAGGGTACGGGCTCTGGGTTTGAATGAACTGATCATGGTCTCTCCTAAAACGATAACTACTGTCGCGCCAGCCGCTGAAAAGGCTGAGCCGAACTGTCACTTGATCGCAGGGGGTTGATATCCAGCCCACCGCGTCGGGTATAGCGTGCAAAAACAGTCAAGGTCTCAAGCTCAAAACGCTGGGACAGATCACTGAAGATGCGCTCCACACACTGCTCATGAAACTCGTTGTTTTGCCTGAAACTGGTGAGATAGGTCAGCAGGGAGCTGGCATCGGGCAGCTCGCCGGCAAGTGCTATCTCGACCGTCGCCCAATCCGGCTGCCCGGTTACCGGACAGCAGGAGCGAAACAGGTTGCTGAAATAATGCTTTTCCCCGCGCTCCCCTGTCGCCTGCAGCAGCTCGACCCGGGGCTCGTTCGCCACCTGCAGCAGCGGCAGCTCATCGAGAGATTCGCCTTCGGGCTCGGCGACGGCAAAGCGCGACGACCAGCGATCAGGCAACAACAACTCAGCAGCGACCTCGGCTTGGGCGACCTGGCTCAGGTCTTTCTCCAAAATGGCCGCAAGCGCCTCCGGGTTTTCAAACCGCGTCTGATTCAGCGAATTCAGATACAGCTTGAAAGACTTCGACTCCACCATATTCGGCGAGCTGGCCGGAAACACAAACTGGCCGCAGGCTACCTGCGGCTTGCCGCTTGCATCCAGCCAGGACACTTCGTAAGCGTTCCACAAATCACTGCCTTGCATAGACAGCGTCGGTGCAGCCAACAATGAACGCCCTTTGGCCCGGGGGATCGGACACAACTGCCCAGGATCGTATTGATCCGGGTAATCGGTCTGTTTCCCCAGCGGCAGGTCTCGGTAATCGCTCATTGCGGTGTCACTGTCGCAGCCGTTTGCTGTTCGCCAACAGGTACATGCAATACACATAGGCTGCGGCGGTGAAGCACAATATCATGGCAAAAGCCCACACCACATTCACATCGGAAACTCCGAGAATGCCATAGCGAAATGCGTTAACGATGTAGAGCATGGGGTTGAGCTTCGACATCCCCGCCCAGAAATCAGACAGCATATCGATGGAGTAAAACACCCCGCCGAGGTAGGTCAGCGGCGTCAGCACAAACACCGGTACGATGGAGACGTCGTCAAAGCTGTTGGCAAACACCGCATTGATAAAGCCGGCCAGCGAGAAAAACACCGACGTTAAGGCGACGATCGCAATCATGATCCACAGGTTGTGGATATGGAGTTCGGTAAAGAACAGCGACAGCAACGTAACGATCAGGCCCACCAGCAAACCGCGAGCCACCCCGCCGACGATATAGCCCCACAGCACAATGCTGTTCGACATCGGAGAGACGAGAATTTCCTCAATAAAACGCTGGAATTTGGCGCCGTAAAAGGAAGACACCACGTTTGCATAGGAGTTGGTGACCACCGCCATCATAACCAGGCCCGGTACGACAAACTGGATATAGCTGAAGCCCCCCATTTCGCCGATGCGAGAGCCTATCAGTGTGCCAAATATCACGAAATACAAGGTCATAGTGATCGCGGGCGGCAAAAGGGTCTGCATCCAGATGCGCATAAAGCGTCGCACTTCCTTGCGCACGATGGTCAGAAAGGCAATCCATTGTTCGCGTAAGGTCATTGGGTATCTCCCCCTTTTGCCAGCAAGCCGACAAACAATTCCTCAAGGCGGTTAGCCTTGTTGCGCATACTTGTGATCTGCAGGCCCGCCTGGGTCAGACGCTCAAACACCGTATTCAGGCTGAGCGACTTATCAATAGTGAGCTCAAAGGAGTGCTCATCCACACGCCGCGCATCAAAGCCCTCTACGGTAACGTCGTCAGGCAACTCGCCTGCCACATCAAAAATAAACACTTCTTTCTGCAGCCGCTTGAGCAGCACCTTCATATTGGTGTCTTCGACAATATGCCCCTGATCGATAATGCCTATATGACGGCACAGGCTTTCCGCCTCTTCGAGATAGTGGGTGGTCAGAATGATCGTAATGCCCTGCGCATTGATTTCGCGCAGGAAATCCCACATGGAGCGACGCAACTCAATATCCACGCCAGCGGTCGGCTCATCGAGAATCAGCAGCTTGGGTTCATGCACCAATGCCCTGGCAATCATCAGACGGCGTTTCATACCGCCCGAAAGCATCCGCGCCGCGTCGTGTCGTTTTTCCCACAAGCCGAGCTTTTTCAGATATTTTTCCGTGCGCTCTTCCGCCAGTTTGCGGGGCAGACCGTAGTAGCCCGCCTGGTTGCGTACGATGTCCCACAGGGATTCAAAATTGGAGAAATTGAATTCCTGCGGCACCAGACCAATGAATTTTTTTGCCTCGGCGGGTTCGTCGCTGATGGATTTACCAAACACGTGCACGTCACCGGCCGTTTTCTTCACCAGTGAGCAGATTATGCTGATCGTCGTCGACTTGCCGGCACCGTTAGGCCCCAGTAGAGCGTAGAAATCGCCCTGCGAAACATCCAGATCGATGCCTTTCAGCGCTTCAAACCCGTTGTCATAGGTTTTGCGCAGGCCTCGTATGGATAAGGCTTTAGTCATAGACTCACATCCGTTATTGAGAAATTTCCCGGATTTTCACCCGGTCAGTAAAACGGGCTATTTTGCCACGACAGGCCCCGGTTCGATACACTGCCCGCCCGCAGAACCGAGGTGCATCAGTGAAAGACCACTTTGAATACCATCAGGAATTGTTTCAGCGCTTTGACGAAACGCTGGAAGCGTTTCTGAAGCAGACCCCGGATCATGACCCGCAAAGCTGTACCGAAACACTCGCTCTGCTGGAGCAGACTCGCACAGCCATGGCCCGGCGAGAGGATTATCCAGAGCTGGGACAACGCCTGCTGAGTCGCGTCGTGGCCCACTTTCCGGCCTTTACCCCGCATGTACAGCGCGACCTGTTCTGGTTTTTCGGCGGCGATTGCCTGCACTACCTCGGCGATGACGAGATAGAAAAGTTCCAACGACTGGAAGAGCGTTACTTCGACAGTGACGAGCAGGCAGACTACGCGGATTTACGCGCCCAGGTGTTCGGTCTGCACTAAACAGGCCCTTTCTCAGCCTGTAATACCGGATACAAAAACACAGGCAAAAAAAAAGGCGCCTCTGGGCACCTTTTCTTTTTTGGCCTAACTTTTTTGGAGCGGGAAACCGGGTTCGAACCGGCGACCTCAACCTTGGCAAGGTTGCGCTCTACCAACTGAGCTATTCCCGCCAAAAATAATGGCGTCCCCTAGGGGACTCGAACCCCTGTTACTGCCGTGAAAGGGCAGTGTCCTAGGCCACTAGACGAAGGGGACGCCGCAGCACTTCCTGTTGCAAGCAGTTGCTTATCAACCGAAGTGGCGCGCATATTACCAGCTTCCCGAATACCGTCAAGCGCAAATGAAAAAAAAATTCATTTTTTTCATTGGCTTGGTCACTCTCTATCCAAGTTGTGCAGTATCCGCGCAGATCACCGCTCTTCGAGGTCTAACGACGCAGAATTGATGCAGTATCGGAGCCCGGTTGGCTTCGGCCCATCGGGAAAAACATGGCCCAAATGCGAGCCACAGCGGGCGCAGGTGACTTCCGTGCGCACCATCCCGTG
>PAKT01000065.1 GCA_002710725.1 Spongiibacteraceae bacterium | reverse complement strand
CTGGTGAATTCTCTCCCCTCAACAGCATCGAGATCGTCGTCTGGGTCGCTGTGGGGGGGCGCGGCACGCTATATGGCGCCATCATCGGCGCTCTGCTAGTGAACTACGCGAAAAGCCGCTTCACCGCCTGGATGCCGGAAGCCTGGCTGTTTGCGTTGGGCGCGCTGTTCGTCGCCGTGACCGTGTTTCTGCCGCAAGGCCTCACCGGCCTTCTCGCCAATCGAAAAAAATCGGAGGCTTCGCATGAAGGCGCCTGCACTTCTTGAGGAATTCCGCCAGCGCGATCGGTTATGGCCACAATTGATTCAGAATCCGACCTTTAACCCCGACGTCTCGCACCGGGTCATTCTCTACGTTGAGGATCTCACGGTCAGCTTTGACGGTTTTAAAGCCCTGAACAACCTGAATCTCTACGTCGATGACGGCGAATTACGCTGTCTGATCGGCGCCAACGGTGCCGGAAAAACCACACTGATGGACGTCATCACCGGCAAAACCCCCTGCGACTATGGCACAGCTTATTTTGGCCAAACCATTAACCTACTGGAGCAAGACGAAGCTGAAATTGCGCAGCTGGGCATTGGCCGAAAATTCCAGAAACCCAGTGTGTTTGAAGCGCTGACGGTACACGAAAACCTGGAGCTAGCGCTAAAAACCCACAAAGATATCTGGCACAGCCTTCGCGCCACGCTAACGTCAAGTCAGCAGGACCGAATTTACGAAGTGCTCAAAACGATAAATCTCAGCAACCTGCGTCACCGTGATGCCGCATCGCTGTCTCATGGACAGAAGCAGTGGCTGGAAATTGGCATGCTACTGGTAGCGGAGCCGCGTTTGCTGCTAATTGACGAGCCTGTGGCGGGAATGACAGCCAGTGAGGCAGACCGCACTGCGGAGCTCCTAACCAGCCTCGCCGGCAAGCACACGGTTATTGTTGTAGAGCACGACATGGAGTTTGTACGCAAGATTGCACGGACGGTATCTGTCCTTCATCAGGGCAGTCTATTAGCCGAAGGCACCATGGATGAGATCCAGAACAATGAAGATGTGATTGAGGTGTATCTGGGCGAAGACGCGGGTGCCTTTGGATCTGCTGCCGGCTCTGGAGGAAATGGATGATTTCGATCAAGCAACTCGATCAGGCCTATGGAGGCACGCAGATCCTGTGGAAGGTGAATCTCGATTTTGCTCCAGGCGAGTGCACCTGTGTAATGGGCCGCAATGGCGTCGGCAAGACGACACTACTGAAAGTTATTATGGGGCTACTGCCAGCCACAGTCGGTGAATGCACCTTTGAAAGTCGTGACCTGCTCAAACTGGCCGCCTACAAGCGCGCTCATCTTGGCATAGGTTATGTACCGCAAGGCCGCGATATCTTTCCGCAACTAACAGTAGAAGAAAATTTGCGCATCGGCCTGGGGGCGCGCGCCGACAGATCGCAAAAGATTCCGGACAAAATATTCGAATTGTTTCCAGTGCTGGAGGAAATGAGGAAACGTCGCGGTGGTGACCTGTCCGGCGGTCAACAGCAACAGTTAGCGATCGGCCGCGCTCTGGCCACTGATCCCAAGGTACTGATCCTGGACGAACCTAACGAGGGAATTCAGCCGAACATCGTTCAGCAGATCGGTGACGTGCTGATGCGCCTGAAAAACGAGGACAATATGACCATCATCCTAGTTGAACAGAAGCTGGCCTTTGCTCGCAAGGTTGGCGATCATTTCCGCCTGATAGAACGCGGTCGAGTCGTCGCACAGGGCACCATGCCTGAGCTACGTGATGATCTGATTCAACAGCACCTGGCGGTATAGCATGGGTAGCGCACTGCCGACACTTCAGGTCAGCCAGTGGCACGCGTCGCTGGAACTTCAATTTACGCAGCGACCTTCCGGTTGCCGCCTTATCAAGGCTGATCGAAAAGGCCCGCTGTCCGTACAACGTCCGTTCTACCCCGAAGGCCCTGAACTCGCCCATTGCTATTTGCTGCATCCGCCGGGTGGCTTGGTGTCCGGTGATCTGCTCGCCATTAGCGCTCATTGCAACGAAGGCAGCCAGGTACTGATCACCACACCCGGCGCCGGTAGAGCCTACCGCGCACGTGAAACACAAACCCAACAGCGCCAACGACAGCGGTTCACAGTCGAACAGAACGCGTCGCTCGAATGGCTGCCCATGGAAACCATTGTCTATCCCGGTGCCAACTTGCACAGCGAGACCGACTTCCATTTAAGCGCAAACAGCTCCCTGATCGCTTGGGATGTAATTTGCCTCGGCCTGCCTGCCAGTCAGCAAGCCTTTGAGCGGGGACAATTTTGTCAGCGCACCCGCGTTTTTCAGGATGGTCGTTTGAGCCTGATTGATCGCTTTGCTCTAAACGCTCCCAGCCCTGTGCAAAGCCAGGCGGCCGGCTTAAATGGTCGCACGGTGTTGGGCTTGTTGATTGTAGGGCCATTCAGTGACAGCACCTCGATCGATGAGCTGACTGATACCCTACGGGACCGCGAATTACCACTGACCTGCACCCGTATTGAGCAATGGCTAGTGGTTCGCTATTTGGGCAACAGTGCTTTTGATGCGCGTAAGGCCTTTGAGATCTGCTGGCGGCACTGCCGCCCGCGTCTACTGAACCGAACAGCCTGCGCGCCCCGAATCTGGGCGACCTAGCCCGGCTGTTAATTGGAGATTGTATGGATCTGTTACCTAGAGAAAAAGACAAACTACTGATGGTAACCGCCGGCATGCTAGCGGAGCGCCGACTGCAGCGGGGTCTCAAACTGAATTATCCAGAGGCCGTAGCCTATCTCAGTTTGATGGTGGTGGAACTGGCCCGAGAAGG
Organism: Spongiibacteraceae bacterium; assembly: GCA_002710725.1. GTDB lineage: Bacteria > Pseudomonadota > Gammaproteobacteria > Pseudomonadales > Spongiibacteraceae > Litorivivens. Next base: position 38,228 of record PAKT01000065.1, on the reverse strand, counting down.
GCTGACAGTCGCCGAGCTAATGGGTAAAGGTAAAGCCCTGCTTAGTGCCAGCCAGGTCATGGATGGCGTTCCCGCGCTGGTACCTGAAGTACAAGTTGAGGCCACGTTCCCGGACGGCACCAAACTGGTCACCATTCACGAGCCAATTAATTAAGGAGGGCGCCCATGATTCCCGGAGAACTGGATACGCTTGCCGGCGATATCGAATTGAACAGCGGACGTCAGACCCTGCGCGTGCGAGTTGAAAACAGCGGTGATCGCCCGGTGCAGGTGGGCTCTCACTACCATTTCTACGAGGTTAACCCCGCTCTGCATTTTGATCGCGAGGCCGCGCGCGGCTATCGCCTGAATATCGCCGCAGGTACTGCTGTGCGCTTCGAGCCCGGCCAAGACCGCGAAGTGGAACTGGTAGCGCTTGCGGGCAAGCGCCGTGTATTCGGATTTCGCGGCGATGTCATGGGTGCGCTGGATGACGGGAGTAACACAGCATGACCAAAATTGATCGGCGCGCTTATGCCGAAATGTTTGGGCCGACCACTGGCGACCGGGTCCGACTGGCCGATACCGCCCTGTGGATTGAAGTGGAGAAGGATTACACGACCTACGGCGACGAGGTGAAGTTCGGTGGCGGCAAAGTTATTCGAGACGGCATGGGGCAGAGTCAGGCCACGTCGGAAGTCGCCGCTGACACCGTAATTACCAATGCTCTGATTCTGGACTACTGGGGCATTGTTAAAGCGGACGTTGCTATCAAGGAAGGGCGTATCAGTGCTATAGGCAAGGCCGGCAATCCCGACATTCAGGACGGTGTCGATATCATCATTGGGCCGGGCACCGAAGTCATCGCCGGTGAAGGCCAGATTCTGACTCCCGGCGCCATCGACGCCCATATCCACTTTATATGTCCACAACAGATTGAGGAAGCGCTGATGTCCGGCGTCACTACCATGATTGGTGGCGGCACCGGCCCTGCGACCGGCACCAACGCCACCACCTGCACCCCCGGCCCATGGAATATGGGGAAAATGCTGCAGGCCACCGAAGATATGCCGATGAATCTTGGCTTTCTCGGCAAGGGCAACGGCAGCCTGCCGGAAGCTTTGGAAGAGCAGGTCATTGCCGGCGCCTGCGGACTGAAGTTACACGAAGACTGGGGCACGACACCGGCCTCAATAGATACCTGCCTGAGCGTCGCAGAAAAATACGACATCCAAGTGGCGATCCACACCGACACGCTGAATGAGTCCGGCTTTGTCGATGATACGCTGGCCGCCTTCAAGGGCAGGGTGATTCATACTTACCACACCGAAGGCGCAGGGGGCGGTCACGCACCAGATATTATTCGCGCCTGCGCTGAAGCCAATGTACTGCCATCGTCAACCAATCCGACTCGGCCCTACACCCGCAATACAGTCGATGAACATCTCGATATGCTTATGGTGTGCCACCATCTCGACCCCTCGATTCCCGAAGATGTCGCCTTTGCCGATTCGCGTATACGAAAGGAAACCATCGCCGCCGAAGATATTTTTCACGACCTCGGTGCCTTCAGCATGATCGCGTCTGACTCGCAGGCAATGGGCAGGGTCGGTGAAGTTATAACCCGCACTTGGCAGACTGCCCACAAAATGCGGGTACAGCGTGGTGCCCTGCCTGAAGATAACGATCGTCGTGACAATTTCCGCGCCAAACGCTACATCGCCAAATACGCTATCAATCCGGCCATTACCCATGGCATTTCCCATGAGGTCGGCAGCATAGAAGTCGGCAAACTCGCTGACTTGGTGTTGTGGAAACCCGCGTTTTTCGGGGTAAAACCGGCCATGATTATCAAAGGCGGTTTTATTGCAGCCGCACCTATGGGCGACCCCAATGCCTCTATCCCCACTCCACAGCCGGTGCACTATCGACCGATGTTCGGCAGCTTCGGTAAAGCTGCGCGCAACACCTCGTTTACGGTGGTCAGTCAGGCCGCATTGGACAACAAGGTAGCCGAACGCTTTGGACTGGAACGCCGCCTCGTAGCTTGCCGCGACACCCGCAACATCAGCAAAAGCGACATGATTCACAACGCATGGATGCCTAAAGTCACCGTCGATCCACAGACGTATGAAGTACGTGCCAATGGAGAATTGCTGACCTGTGAACCGGCCGAGGTGCTCCCGCTGGCGCAACTCTACAACCTGATATAAGAGAAGCACGCTCATGTTTGAGATCTATCAACGCCTTGACCATATCCACCATGTCGACATTGCCGACGAGATTCCACTGGATCACCTGCTACGTGAGAAAAGCCGCTTTCGTATTCAAACCAAAGCTGGCGTGGAGGCGAGAGTAATTCTTGAGCGTGGCAAGCCTCTCCTTCCCGGCGACATTCTGCTGTCCGCTTGTGGCAAGCAGTTACTGGTAAGCGGTGCTCCTGAACCCGTAGTCACCGCCCGCACTGACGACTGGGCCACCTTCTCTCGCGCCTGCTACCACTTGGGGAATCGCCACGTGCGCCTGCAGTTGGGTGAACGGTGGCTGCGCATTACGCCAGACCACGTACTCGAAGACTTGCTATCCAGTCTAGGGCTGAAGGTGGTGCGTGAAGATGCCGTGTTTGAACCCGATCCCGGCGCCTACGGCAAGCGTCATGGTTCCCATGCTCACTGACGCCGCCTTATTGCGACTGTTGCAATTAAGCAGCGCTGCCCTGCCCGTCGGAGGTTACAGCTTTTCCCAAGGGCTCGAGTATGCCGTGGAATGCGGCTGGGTCATTGATTTTAAAACGACAGAAGAATGGCTGGCACTGGGGTTGAGCGAAGGCCTTGGCAGTCTCGACATTCCAATTGCCAGCAGACTGTACTGCGCACTGGATGAGCAGGACAGCACAGCGTTTCATTACTGGAATCGCTACGCCCTCGCGGCCCGGGAAAGCCGCGAGCTACTGCTGGCGGATGTCGCCATGGGCGATGCCTTATTGCGACTGCTGAGCAATCTGCCACAGGCCTTATCAGAAACGTGCAACAAGCTGGAGCCTTCATTTCTCGCAGTATTTGTCAGCACCGCCTGGCAATGGCAGATCAGTGAAAAGGCGTGTGTTATCGGTCTGGTCTGGTGCTGGCTCGAAGCGCAAATAGCCGCAGCCACCAAACTGGTGCCACTCGGCCAGACCCAAGCCCAGCAATTACTTGGCTTGTTGCAACAACAAATACCGGCGGTGCTTGATCGTGCCGCCACCCTGCAGGATGACGACATTGGCAATACCCTGCCCGGTCTGGCGATGGCCAGTGCCCTGCATGAAACCCAGTACTGCCGATTATTTCGATCCTGAACACGCTCTTAAAAAGGAGAGACACATGCAAGCAACCACTCTGCGTATTGGCGTCGGCGGCCCGGTCGGTTCTGGCAAAACCGCGCTGCTGCGCGCTCTGTGCCTGGAACTGCGCGACAAATACAATCTTGCCGTAGTAACCAATGATATCTATACCCGGGAGGACGCGGAGTTTCTGACCCGCAACGAAGCCCTGTCGCCAGACCGGATTATCGGCGTCGAAACCGGCGGCTGCCCTCATACCGCCATTCGCGAGGATGCTTCCATGAACCTTGCCGCCGTTGACGAGCTCTGCCAAAGGCATCCTGGGCTAGATTTTGTCTTGGTAGAAAGCGGTGGCGATAACCTTAGCGCCACCTTCAGCCCGGAATTGTCAGATTTAACTATCTACGTCATCGACGTTTCCGCCGGCGACAAGATTCCACGCAAGGGCGGCCCCGGTATTACCCGGTCAGACCTGCTTATCATAAATAAAACAGATCTCGCCCCGTTAGTTGGCGCGTCACTTGAGGTGATGGATCGCGATGCGAAAAAAATGCGTGGCGAACGCCCCTTTGTATTCAGCAACCTGAAAAAGTCCGAAGGGCTCGATGATATTATCCGTTTTATTGAAACCGAAGGCATGCTCAAGCCAGCCGCTGCCAGTGAAAGTGCGTGAAACAAGGAGAAAATCATGAAAACATTAATGACCTGCGTTCTGCTCCTCACCACCGGCAACGCCCTTGCTCATAGCGGACACGGCAGCTGGGCCAGCTTTGGCCACGACTATGAGCATGCGTTATTTGCACTCGCAGCCGCAGGGGTCGGGACGGCTCTATTTCTGCTTAGTGCAAATCGTCACCGGGCTAAAGCCGGAAGGTCCGCACAACACGGTAAACGCTAGCGTACTAATTGGCAGGCGCAAGGAGCAATTTAGTGCCTGCCGCCCACTCTGGTGGCGCATCGTAGTGCACGTTATTTGACCTATATCGATTAGGAGACCTAACGGTTAAACTGTGCGCTGATAGCCTTACCCCACGGGCTGCGCAACATAAACCGGACCGATCAGCCCATGTCTGCCAGTCAGCAAATATTCCGCATCCGGCGCCAATACAACCAGTGGGTCTCCAACCAGACACTGGAAGATTACGCGCTGCGTTTTACCGCAAAGAAAGCGCGCCGCTGGAGCATTTCTCGAGTCGCCATGACAGCCTTGGGAACCACTGCCTTTCTGGCGCTGGAGGCACTGGGGGCTGCCGTTACCCTGGAATACGGCTTTGTCAACTCGGCCGCCGCCATTGTCGTGGTAATGGCAGTAACCTTTCTGGTGGGTATGCCCATCTGCCGTTACGCCGCACGCTACGGCGTCGATATTGATCTTCTCACCCGCGGCGCTGGCTTCGGTTATCTCGGTTCGACGATCACCTCGCTTGTGTACGCTTCCTTCACCTTTATTTTCTTTGCGATAGAAGCCGCCATACTGGCGATGGCATTGCAGCTGATATTCGGCTTGCCTCTGGCCGCGGGCTACGTGGTCTGTGCAGTGGCTGTCATTCCGATCGTGACGCACGGCATTACACTGATCAGCCGCTTTCAGATCGGAACCCAGTATCTCTGGCTGATCCTGCAAGTATCGGCACTGATTCTGGTAGCTACTCATGACTACGCCGAGGTGCCGGGCTGGCTCGACTACGGCGGGCGCAAGGCCCAGACCAACGAATTCAACCTGTTGGTGTTCGGTGCCGCCGCTTCAGTCCTGATCGCCATGATCGCCCAGTTAGGGGAGCAGGTAGACTACCTCCGCTTTCTGCCACACCGCACCACCGAAAACTCAAAAAAATGGGATCTGGCGGTATTGTTTGCTGGGCCCGGCTGGGTATTTATCGGCATCATCAAACTGTTTCTGGGCTCCTTCCTCGCCTACCTGGCTTTCAGCGAAGGAGCCTCAGCCGAGCTGGCCGCTGACCCAACACAAATGTACCAGCGGGTTTATCAGTATTTCAGCAACATGCCGCAACTGGCGCTGGTACTGGCTGGCCTGATGGTGGTCATCTCGCAAATGAAGATTAATGTCACCAACGCCTACGCTGGCTCAATCGCCTGGTCGAATTTTTTCTCACGACTAACCCATAGCCACCCGGGCCGCGTTGTCTGGGTGGTTTTTAATGTTGTCATTGCCCTCCTGCTGATGGAACTGGGCATCTACCGGGTACTGGAGAACGTACTCGGCGTTTTCGCGGTAGTTGCCTGCGCCTGGCTCGGCACGCTCGCAGTCGATCTGGCTGTGAACAAGCGCTTGGGGCTGAGCCCTAAACACATCGAGTTCAAGCGGGCCCACCTCTACGATATAAACCCGGTCGGGGTGGGTTCGATGACCATCGCTTCGCTGTTGGGCGTGCTGGCCTACCTCGGCCTGTTTGGCGTCACTGCCAAGGCTTTGGCGCACTTCATTACGCTTGGCGCTTGCCTGATTGCAACACCGCTGCTGGCCTGGTGGACCGGTGGGCGTTATTACCTCGCCCGAGACTCACGCGACCAACTGCCCACTACAGAAATACACCGCTGCATTATTTGCGAATCGGATTTTGAACGGGAAGACGTGGCTCATTGCAGTGCTTATGAAGGGACCATTTGCTCACTATGCTGTTCACTCGACGCGCGCTGTATGGATTCGTGTAAACAGGATGCGCGGTTCTCCCAGCAGTTGCAGACATTCCTTAGCGGGCTGCTGCCACAGGCTGTCATTACATCCCTGTTTTCACGAATAGGCCGGTTTGTCAGCCTGTTTATAGTGATCAACCTGGTCAACGCCGGTGTCCTCTGGGTCATTTACTACGAAATGGCCACAGGCGGTGCCAATGACAGTGTTATTGCGGAAACCCTGACCAGCCTCTATTTCATTATCACGATTGTCACTGGCGTTTTGATCTGGCTTTTCCTTCTGGCCAATGAAAGCCGGCGCGTGGCGCAACAGGAATCGGATCGACAGACTCAACGATTGGTGCAGGAAATTGAAGCCCACAGCCGCACCGATCAGGAGCTGCAGCGCGCCAAAGAAGTGGCCGAAGCCGCAAACTATGCCAAGAGCCGCTACCTCGGCGGCATCAGTCACGAATTGCGAACCCCTTTGCAAGCCATACTGGGTTACGCCCAGCTACTGCAACGCGACCCTGAACTGCCGGAAAAACCCCGCAAGGCTCTGAGCGTTATTCACCGCAGCGGCGAACACCTCGCAGACCTTATAGAAGGTCTGCTTGATATATCGCGCATAGAAGCCGGGCGTATTGAATTGCGACGGGATCTGGTCAACTTTCATGAGTTACTCAACCAGATGCAACAGATTTTCGCGCCGGAAGCTCAGGCAAAAGGTGTAGGTTTTCGCTACGTTTCCGAAACCTCCCTGCCAAAACTGGTGCGCGCTGACGAAAAACGATTGCGGCAGGTACTTACCAACCTGCTTTCCAACGCAGTTAAATTTACCGAGCGCGGGCAGGTAGACTTTCACGTGCGCTACCGTTCCCAAGTCGCTGAATTTCGCGTGGTCGACACCGGCCCCGGTATTTCCGCAGCTGATTTACAGAATATCTTCAAACCTTTCGAGCGCGTGCGCAAACCCGGCGCCCCCCTGATTGCTGGAACCGGTCTGGGCTTAACCATCGTGCGGCTACTCACAGAAATTATGGGCGGTGATATTCATGTGGAAAGCCGCGAAGGGGTAGGTAGCTGTTTTACCTTGACCCTCATGCTCTCGTCGGTCGTCAATCTCGCCGAATCGGAAGAGCCCCCTTTGATCACTGGCTACGCCGGCCCACGCAAAAAACTGATGGTAGTAGACGACGATCCGGTGCACCGCGGTTTGATGGTCGATATGCTGGTACCACTGGGCTTCGATATTTGCGAGGCGCGCGACGCGGACAGTTGCCTGTCGCAGCTTGCTCATGAAAACCCCGACCTGTTTATATTGGATGTTTCCATGCCGGGCATGAGTGGTCACGAACTGGCAGCAAGGCTGCGCGAATTAGAGCTACAGCAACCCGTACTGATGGTTTCCGCCAACGCCGAAGAAGCCCCAACCCAACCAACACCAGAATCAAACTACAACACCTATATGCTTAAACCAGTACGCTTGCAGACACTGCTGGAAAGACTCGGCGAACTCCTGAGAATTGAGTGGCAGTTGCAAAACACTCCAAACCCCCAGAGCACATCCAAACCGGAGCCACAGTCACTAGTCGACACTGAAATAGACTCTACTATCGCAGGTCGCTTGATACACTTGGCGGAAATTGGTTACTCCCGAGGTCTGGCGGAAGCGCTAGATGAAATGGAGCGAGTTGGTCAGGTGCCTGGCACCCTTGCCACAGTACTTCGGGAATTGGCAGGCAAGTTTCAATTCTCGCAGGTGATTGCCGTTTTGGAAGAACACAGTCGATGAATCTTTCCGTGAATGAAGTGGCCCTGGTGGTCGACGACTCTCCCGACACCCTTAGCCTACTTAACGACGCCTTGGAGGGCGCTGGGCTCAGCGTTCTGCTCGCGCTGGACGGCCAGCAGGCACTCACCATCGCGAGCAAGGTAATCCCTGACATTATTTTGCTCGATGCAATCATGCCTAACATGGATGGCTTTGAGACCTGTCGACGGCTCAAAGCCAACCCAGCCCTAGCGGAAATCCCGGTGATCTTCATGACCGGTCTGACGGATACCGAACACGTTGTGGAAGGCCTGGAGGCTGGTGGTGTCGATTACCTGACCAAACCCGTCAGCCCTGATGAATTGCTTGCCCGCGTGCGTGTTCATTTGGGTAACGCAAAACGCACCATGAGTGTACAGCAGGCGCTGGATCGCACCGGTCAGTACCTTATCACTCTCGACAAGAACGGCACCTTGCAATGGGCCACGCGCGAAGCACAGGCGCTGCTGAAGCTAAGCGGGCTTTCAGCAGCTGAACAGGAAAAATTGATCTTTACCCCACTGGTGCGCTGGCTGTCACATGGCCCCCAGCGAGGGCAGCGCTACTCTCTGGAAAATCTACCGAAGCCACTCGACGTATTTCTGTTGAGCGATAGCAGTGACATTGAATGCCTGTTCAGACTGAGCGATCCCGCCAGCAAACCAGACGCAGACACCCTGCGTCGGGTGCTGCCACTCACTCAGCGGGAATCGGAAGTGCTCTACTGGATCGCGCAGGGCAAAACCAATAAGGAAATTGGAGAAATACTGGCAATGAGCCCACGCACCGTAAACAAGCATCTGGAAACTGTGTTTCCCAAGCTCGGCGTCGAAAACCGCACCGCAGCAGCTGCCGCCGCGCTGAAGGTCCTCACTCGGTAAACGAGTCCCGCTGCCATACAACTACCGCGAAATACCCCTCACCAGGACGGCCAAAAGAAGGCGGCCTCAGCCGCCCGTATCCTTTACCCAACGTTCCCAGCCTGACATTACTGGGACTGACCACCGTCACCTTTGGCTCGGTCAATAACCGCATCAGTGCCCATGTGGATCAATGCCTCCGTTGCGCTACCCTTCTCGGCGCCAGCCTTGCGCGCTGCAGTGTCTTTGGCCATATCACGCAGGGTCTGTTCCGGGTCTTGGGGCTCGGCCACATCGTGCTCAGGGTCTCGCGCCTCCGGGCTGCTATCGTCATGATCCGATTCGTGGTCATGGTAATGGTCATGATCACGCTCTTCGTCATCCCGATCGCGATAGTCCGCTGGCTTGCCATCTTCCCAGCCATGCTTTTTGCCTTTTTCTTCAGCCCAGTCACGGCCGTGCATATCCTTGGGCTTTTTAGCCTTATCCGGGTGTTTGCCTTTGCCTTCTTTGCTGTATTTATCGTGCTTATGTTTTTCTTTTTTATACTTTTCTTCTAATTCTTCGCGGTCGTCATCCCGGTCATCTTCATAACGCTCTCTGTACTTTTCGCGCGTCTCTTCAGCTTTTTCGCGGCGATCTTCTTCGTCATCCGCCACCACAAAGCCAGTAAGCAGCGCACTTATCAGTACAATTGAATAGTATTTTTTTAACATGACAGGCTCTTCCGTTTGTATACCGCTCTCAATTCATAGCCGAATTCGTATGAATTAGCCAATTTAGCGAACATTCTGCCGAGACACGGGCACTCAGCACAGCCGCCTGCCCGTCGCAAAATCTTCACAATCAAAGGTTATACTGCTATAACCGTAACCCATACACTAAAAGCAATAAAAACACCACAAGGTGCCCCTCAGGAACCAACAAGACATGAAATATTCGCTCACGCTTTTTGGAACACTCGCTGTAACCACCGCACTGATCAGCGCCTGCAACGACAGCTCCTCATCCAGCGGTTCCCCGCCTGTAGTGCAAACCCCGGTTGAATTGTGCGATGGCGAAGCCGCCAGCCCCGAACGGCTTTTTCTACAGCAGCTCAGTCACGACCGGGTAATTATCAAATGGCGCAGCACCAACCCACTGACCGAGGCCTCTACGATTTGCTTCGGCACCAATCCCAATGCTCTTCCTGCCAGCAGCGAGACTGCCGCGACCGTTACTCAGACACGGCACAGCGAAGCTGTCCTGACCGGGCTTTCACCTGACACGACCTACTACTACTCAGTTGGCGGCGCCCCAACAGCCGACCCCAAACATCATTTCCGCACGGCACCGGTCAAAGGCGCCCTGCCTTCTGACGGCAATATCCGAGTCTGGATTGTCGGCGACCCCGGCACCTCCAGTTCGCCTGTGCTGGATAGCGGCGACAACACCGACGGCCAGGCACGCGGTCGGGATGGCTATCGCAAATGGCTTGAAGCGAATGGTGGAGAACCGACCGATGTGTTTCTGATGTTGGGTGACAATGCCTACCTCGATGGTACCGATGCCCAGCACCAGACAGCTGTCTTCGAGATGTACACCGACACACTTGCCACCGCAAGCCTGTGGCCCACCATCGGCAATCATGAAATGGGCAGTTCCGGCCTGTCGCAAGCAGATTCGGTGGCGCTTTACATTCCGGCGACAGGGCTCCCCGACCTCTTGCCCGATTCACCCATGCCCTACCTGAACATCCACAGCCTGCCCACCAATGGCGAAGCCGGCGGTGTTCCCAGCGGCACGGAACAGTACTATTCCTTCGATTACGGCAATCTCCATGTGATCAGCCTCGACTCACAGGTAAGTGTCCGGAACAGCGCCAACCTGCAGGCGATGAAAGACTGGCTGCTGGCCGACCTGCAGAGCAACACCAGTGACTGGACTATCGTAATCTTTCACCACCCGCCCTATACCAAGGGCAGTCACGATTCAGACGATGCGCTGGGTGGTGTCGATCAGCCCATCTTTGATATGCGCGAGCAGTTCAACCCGCTCTTCGAGCAATACGGCGTAGATCTTGTCTACAGCGGCCACAGCCATTCCTATGAACGCTCCTACTACCTTAAAAACCACACTGGGCTTTCAAGTTCCTTTGACCCCCAAATACACACTGAACTGGCCAACGACGGCGAGCCCGCCAACGGGCAAGACGATGAAACCTACTGGCAAACGACCGCCACCGGGGACGACAAGGTCGTTTATACGGTTGCCGGCAACTCCGGCCAGGCGACCGGGATGAATGCTGCCGGGCCTCACCCGGCCAATTTCTACTCCACAGGCAGTGACATCGGCTCGGTAGTCGTCGACATGGATGCCTCAACGCTGACAGCCCGCTTTATCGATGAGCACGGCGACGTACTCGACCATTTCATCATTCGGCGTTAAGGAGAGGGAAAATGCACATTCTCCGCTGCACACTGCTGCTGACACTGCTTGGTATAAGTCTGGCGCAGGCAGGCCCCTCAAAGGAAAACCTGCTGGGCTACCTCGCAGAGCAAATCACCCGCGATCCAGACAGCACGACACCCTATCTGCGGCGCGCCCATACCCTGGCCGAAATCGGCATGTTGGATGCGGCATACTCAGATCTGGATCAAATCGACAGACTCGGTGACCACACGACGGCTGCACTGGTACGAGGGGATTTTCTCAGCCGTCAGGGAAAACTGGCGGCGGCACGCGCAGAACTCGACAGGGCGATTCGGCTGCAGCCAAACAACCTCCGCGCCTACCTGTTGCGAGCCGAGGTTTTGCTTGCACAGGGCGAAAAGAAAAAAGCGCTGGCTGACTATCAAAAACTGTTCAGCCTGCAACCAGAGATCGAAAGCGGTTTCTTACGCGAGGCCGCACTACTGACCGAGGACATTGAAGGCCCTCGCGCTGCACTGGCTCTGCTCGATCGGCGCATGGAAACGCTGGGGGCGATTCCGCAATTGCAAAATATTGCCATCGCTATCGAACAGCGACGAAAAAACTATCAGGCTGCGATAGCGCGTCTGAAAACTTTCAGCCCGTTAATGCAAAGCTCACCCTTCTGGCACAGCCAGGTTGCACATCTGGAATTGCTGAATGGTAACCCGACGAGCACACGACACCATCTCGAGATTGCCGAAAATCTGCTGAGCGGCCGCCGTCAGACACAGGTCAGCCGGCAGCTGCAGAATGAGCTTTTGGCATTGAGAGAAAAGCTGAAAGCAAGCTGATTCAGGCCGCTTCCAGCGCACTGGTATCTTCACCGCCAAAAGCCTCCAGCAACGCCGGAATAAAGTTCGCCAGCTCGGCATTCATAATCGAGAAGTTCACATCGAACTGCTCGGCTGCGGTATCGGTGTGAACCTCGTCGGCGCGCTCCATAATCAGGTCACTGAAGCGGAGGCGTTTGACGGTGAGCTGCTCGTCCACCAGAAACTCAACCTTATCCGCCCAGCTCATAGCGAGCTTCTTCACCAGCATGCCGCTGTCGATGTGATTAAGAATCTCCTTGGATTGAAGGTTCTGGTTCTTGCAGCGAATCACAGCGCTCTCGTCGGCCGAGTCAATCAGCTCACATTCACCACCCAGCTCAAAACCCTTGGGCGCGGTGCTCTGCAACCAGTGAGTCATCGTGTGGTAGGCCGTGTTTTTGGGGGCGACTGGAATCACCGGCACTGAGCCCAGGCTCTCCCGCAGCAGTACAATCAGTTCCTCGGCTCGCGAGTGACTGCCGCTGTCGACGATCAGCCAGCCGTTTTTCGGGTCGATATAGGCATACTGCCTGCGTGACTTCACAAAGGCCCGGGGCAACATTTCGAAGACCAGCTGCTCTTTCAAGTCGACCCGCTCCTTGCGGCTCGGCACCCGGTCTTCATCTTCGCGAATGCTCAGTATCTTTTCTTCCAGTGCATCCTTTACCACCGCCGCCGGTAGCACCTTGTCCTGGCGCTGACTGCACACCATGATGCAACCGTTATTGGTGTGAATCAGCTCACTGCCCTGCTGGCCAAGCGGCTTGACCCAGCCGAGGGTGCTCGGCTCCTGGCTGGAACAGGGCTTGAATGCCTGGTCGCGCAGTCTTTCTTCCACCTGCTCCGGAGTCAGCTCAAAGGGTTTGGTAAAGCGGTAAATCAGCAGGTTCTTGAACCACATAGAAAACTGTCCTGTCTTGTCATAAGTAATTTGTGGAAGGCAGGCATTGTAGACGCTTACCGAGACACTTTTCAGGCTTGACTCGGCGAAAACTGCCTCAACGGTAATATTCTCGAGAATCCGGCCCTGAAGTCGGTACGTAAGTACGTTACCCTGTCGTCTTATCCGTAAACCACCAGCTCCGGGGAACCGATGCACAAAACACTGACCGGCAGCCTGCTTTCGCTGCTACTGCTCACCCTTGCCTCCACTAGCCAGGCACAAGTCACTACCAGTATTCAGGCCTCGGATATAGGCTTTGGCGGCGAGATAGGCTATCGCTGGGATTCGCCCTGGGGCGTGCGCGCAGGCTACCTGATGGGCGATCTGGATGTGGATTTTGACGCCGAGGACAATAACGGCGTGGAAGGCGATGAACTGGAATACGACAGCGACGTCGATTTGAAAAACGCCTACCTGCTGGCGGACTGGCACCCCTGGAACGGCATATTCCGGGTTTCCGGTGGCACTTTCCTCAACAACAGCGATGCGACCGTGGTCACCCGCTGTAATGCCGACTCCGTTATCCCCCAGCTGGCCACCTGCGAGTTTGGTAACAGTGTTTACTCACCTACCATCCTTGGCGAGGTGACCACCAAGGTCGACTTTGACACGATAGCCCCCTATCTCGGCATTGGCTGGGGCCACCGCGCTGAGAGCGGCTTTGCAGTCAACGCTGACTTGGGCGTGATTTACATCGGCTCGGCCAGCGTGGATATGAGTTCTTCCGGCTCCTGCAACGACGATGCCCAGTGTCGCGAGCAGATTGAGCAGGAAGAACGGGAAATAGAGGACGAGCTCGACAAATACCGTTGGCTGCCCTTCGTCCAGCTCGGGGTCAGTTACAACTTCTGACCCCCGGCAACGCTAACGCCTATTGCCCAACGATTGCCGGTAAGCACTGGGCGACAGCCCGGTCCAGCTTTTGAAGGCCTTGGAAAAATTGCTGGCATCGCTGTAGCCCAGCCGGTCGGCAATCTGATCCACCGTTAAGCGCCCTTCTGCCAGCCAGCGCGACGCCTGACGCTGGCGCTGCTCATCCTTGAGTTGTTGATAACTCTTGTCTTCGGCTTTCAAACGCCGCTTCAGGGTGGCAACTGACATATTCAGCCGCGCGGCAATTTCTTCCAGCGGTGGCAAACTGCCTTCCATGCGTTGCAGTTGCAGGGCAATGCGCTCCGACACGCTCTGCTGTTCACTGTGCTTGCGCAGGTCACTTTCACAGCGCGCCTCAGCCAGTCGCGCCAGGTCTTCATCACGCGCGGGTATCCGTGTATCCACAATGCTGCGCGGCCAGCTCAGGCTGTAATGCGTGCTGTTAAAATCGATACGCGAGCCGGCAGGCAAGGGTGGCATGGGGGTTTCAGGGGGCGGACCCGTCAGGGTGATAAGGCTCGGAAATTCGCTGGCACTGCGACCGAGGATCTGTCGACAGAGGGTTTCCAGGCAGACCAGAAAGTTCAGCGCCACATAGCGCAGGGTGGCACTGTCATCAACGAGTGGCAACAGAATAAGTTGCGCCCGGTTCGGATCTTCTCCCGGCTGCAACTCAAAAAATTCGATGCGCGTCGACACATAGCGGTAGAGCTTTTCCGCGGCATCCATCAAGGTCTGGCTGTGCTGCGCCGCGTAACCCACGTAACCGTGCTTGGAGAGCGTCATACGCCGACCGCCTTCCAGCGCCGTCCAGAAATTACCGTCGTATTCGCAGAAGTTGCGCATTGCCGCAAGAAAAGAATCGTGCCCCACCGAGACATCCTGCTGCAGCAGAATACCGGCTTCCAGATCGCTACCTTCCAGCAGGTCGGCCACGCTCATACCGCGCTCAAAGGCCTGCTCACTGAGCGAAATCAGGTAGTCGCTGGATATACCGTAGCGCCCGCGCCCCACTCTGTCTGCGTTCAACGAAATCTCCCTTGATCCCAAAGCACCCGATATTGCGACGAATTAACCTGCCGCCGCCACGGCGATGGTGGCATATTTTCACCATCGATAAATCAATACTTGATAAATGCCGACAGGACCCGTCGGCCACAGGAGCCCAGCATGGACAACAGCATCACTGTACGTCGCATGAACTTTGCCATCGACAAGGATATGGAAAAATACTGGTTTGGCGGCAATCCGCTGATATCGACTTTCTTCTATGCTTTGTCTGGCACCTTTCCCGACGGTGAGCGCTTCTTTATCGACACCGTGCGCCACTATCGCAATAACGTGAAAGATCCGAAGCTGCAACAGGAAATCCGCGCCTTTATCGGCCAGGAGGCTCACCACGGCAAGGCCCATGAAGATTTCAACAACGCACTGGAGGCCAAGGGCTTTCCAGTCAACACTGTAGCAGCCAAAGCCAAGGCCCTGCTCGATCTGGCCCGCAAACGGCTCAAACCCCAGCGCCAGCTCGCCATCACCGTAGCGCTGGAACATGTCACGGCAACCATGGCCGAGCACGCCCTGCGTCACCCCGATCTACTGGAGCAGATGGATCCGACCTTTCGCAAAATGATTATCTGGCATGCGGTAGAAGAGATCGAACACAAAGCCGTAGCCTTTGATGTATTTCGCGAATGCGTCGACAATGAATTTCTGCGGCGGCGGGTTATGTTTATGACCCTGCTGCTGTTTTTCGGCCGTGCTATCTCGTTTCAGCGCATGCTGATGCGTGCCGACAACCGCCGTGCGTCTTTAAAAGAGTGGTGGCAGGCAATGAAATTTTTCTGGGGAAAAGATGGTCTGATGCGCGAGTCCATCCCGCACTTTCTCAAGGCCTTCAAGCGCGGCTTCCATCCCGAGGATATCGACCAAAAGCCGCTGATTGAAAACTGGCAGCAGCGCTACCCGGATGTGGCGGGATTGCAAACCAACTGAGCAGCGCGCAGCTCCCTCTCCCTCTGGGACAAACCCGCAGGGTTTGGGCACCGGAGCTTGCGACGGTGGGGCAAAGCCCCGCACCCACTGCGCTTCGCGGGGCATGCTAAGCACAGCGAGTCACTGGGCTGGGGTGAGGGTGAGAGCCAAACTCAAGAACTCAAGAACTCAACAGGCCATCCAACTCCAACAACGCCACATCCGCCTCCTCGGTAACAAGTACCGTTTTCATGCCCAGCTTTTGAGCTGCGGCAATATTCGCCGGGTAGTCATCGAGAAAGACTGTGCGCGACGGGTCATCAATACCCATGCGTTGCAGGGTCAGCTCAAAAATCTTCGGGTTAGGCTTGCGTATTCCTTCAACGCAGGAATCCACCACCAGCTCAAAAAGCTCATCCACTGGCATCAGCGATCGCCAGCCATCGGCAAACTCTTTTACGTTGTTGGTGATGATCGCGCGTCTTAAGCCACGCGTTTTCAGCTCTGCCACTTTGTCGACAAAGGCCGTACGTAAACCGCCGTCGCGGGGCATGGCGGCGAATACCTCATAGATATCCAGCTTAAGACCGTGATCCTGCTCAGCGCGCGTCATGATCTCTGTACGGCAGTCATCCAACGTCATTTCACCACGCTCAAGCCGATGCCATGGGTGATCGCCGTCTTCGTGGTAGTTCCCGAACACAATCTCCTGAATCTGGCCCGGGCGTGCGCCCAGGCTTCGACCAACCTCATCAAAGGCGGTAAAGGGCGACAGTGTGAATACCCCACCAAAGTCGAACAGGACTGCATCAACCTTCGCCATTACTTCACACCGTAGCGATCAAAATCGCCAAAGAAGCCGTACTCAAACAGCCCGTAACCGACCTGATCACCCAGCTCAAAGCGCGCGGCGTTATCACAAAGGCCAAACATGCGGTCTTTATCAGCTTCCAGATCCAGCGTGAAGCTCTCAACCACTTTCTTGCCCTTGTACATGCCGTGCTTCCAGTCCGCCTCCAGCCCGTAACCGGTACCCACCATCACCCACACATGGGTCATTGGCGTCACCTTCACTTCAAGCGGGCCTTCAGGTGCCTCGGGAAAACGAATCACCGCCGAATCAATAAAAGCCTGGTAGGGCTTGGCGACCACCAGATTGTGCTCGTGCTCGGGGCGGCCCAGCCACTCCGGCTCTCGCTCCGGATCATTCCAGACCCGCACCGCTTCTTCGAGCACACGGCTGCCATCGTTGTGTTCGTTCAGAATATAAATAATGGAAAAATCATCGAACTGCATGGGGCAGTAATTCCACATGCCCTCCATGATTGGCGTGCCCTCATGAATACCCTGAGGTTCATGCTCGCCCACCGGACGAATGCCCCAGGAGCGATCGCGACTGCCCTTCCATTTGTCCGGGGTGACATCAAAAGTCTTATCGCCGACGCGCAGCGTTCCGGTCCAGTAACCGGTCTGGGCAAAGCGCATGGAATCAAACAACACGCGGCCATGCTTGCGGATATACTGGCGCGGCTCTAAAAAAGCTGGAATAGCTCCTTCCCAAGTGACGTCCATGGCAATCGGATGTTCGGGACTGTCTTCCACCACAAAGCGCACTTTTTCCAGGCCCTTCAATACCTCGACCCGCAGAGGCCCCACCGAGGTATCCATCCGGTCGTCGCCCAGCTCGCGCGATGCACGCACCACGTGATGCTTGTCACCACAACGCACAACCACAAAAGCATCCTGCACGCCCAGAGTCGGGTACTGGCCCATCCCCATGACCATAAACAGGTCATCACTGGAGGCGTGCATATTGAAATAGTAACGGTCGTAGAAATTGCGATCAGATGTGGCGGGGTAGCGAATTACATCAGCAATCTGATGTAGGGGATAGTCATCCATTTGCGAGAGCATGGGGGAAACCTCCATAAAATAGCGGTTCCCGGAGTGTATTGGAGAATAATACGACCGTATAGTTAACTTCTGTTCACACCCCTTTGCACGGGAAACGCCGAAAAACCAGAGTCCAATGCAGCCAACAAACGCCGGAATATCTGGTCCAGCTCATGCAAACCTTGTGAGCCCAGCAATTCCGCATACGCTTTCTGTATTCGTCGGTTAGCCGCAACAATATTCTGCAGCCAGGCCTCACCAGCAATACTGATGGACAGCTCCTTTGCCCGGCTGTCACGCGGGCTTTCTCGTACCACCAGCAGTCCTTTCTTGACCATAGCCCGACTGGTCAGACTGACCGCCTGAACGGTCAGGGGCTGACGCTCGGCCAGTTCGGTCACGGTCATACCACCGGCCCGGCAATAGAAAAACTGGCTGAGCACCGGGCGGGATAGCTTTTCTGCATCAACCGGGGAGAGCTCAGCAAGCAGTCGCTGCTCAAAATCTTCGGCCAGCTCGACCATCAGACGACCAAAATGCAGAAAGCGCTGGGCTTCGCCAGTCGCAGTTACGCTTGGTTGGCGCCCGAGCTTCTCAGTAAGAGCCTGCAGCAGTTCAAACAAGCGCTGAAAGGTTTCGCTGCCCAGCTGCTGGCGATAGTGCCGTCGAATATCATCCACCACCCGGTTAGACGCACTGACCAGGCGATCGCCACGCAAACTGAATCGCACCAGCCGAGCACGTTTATCACTCGCACTGACCACAACCGACAGGTAGCCCAGTGCTTCCAGCTGGCGCACGACCTTACCAATTGCCTGCTTGCTCACCCCAGCTCTTAGAGCCAGCTCAGAGAGCGTTGTACCGCTGGCATCCAGATGACGCAGCACGGCACCGTGAGAGCGCCGGATATCGGCAAAGCCCTGCTCACTGTAGGCCTGTAGAAAACGGGCTTCGTAATCAGCCACCAGCGAGAACAGCACCACACCCAGCGCCGATTCCCGATAATTATTCAATAACTGCGCCAGCTCACTCACGGCATTTCTTCCAAGGCAAAATTGCGCGCAATTTTATAGGGTTGCCAGGCAACTCGCACTGCCAACAAAGCCAGCGGCAGCAACACAACGGCAGCCAGCGCCAAAGCCAACCCAAGATGGGCCTCTTCGGGCAGCAGGAAATCACCGAGCGCCGCAATCAAGGGCGCACCGCTGCCGTAACCCAGCAGATTCACAAACAATAAAAAATACGAAGACACCTGCGCTCTTTTTTCATTCGGGGTCACTACCTGCAACGAGGCCACGGAAACCCCGGCTAAGGACTGGGTAAAAAAGACGGCCAAGGCAATAAACAGACTGGTCAGCGGCAGAGTCAGCCCCAAGGCCAGCGGCAACAGGCTGAGCAAGGTGCCCGACATGGCCAGCACCATCACCCGCAGGTAGGCCTGCTGACCGAAACGCGGCTGCCAGCGCGACGCCAGCAAACCGCCCGCCAACACACCCAGGCTGGCGGCCACCACAAAAATGCTGCCAAAGTGGCCCGCCGCTTGTGCGGGGCTTAGCTCAAAGTGGCGGATCAGGTAAACCGGCGTCCAGACAATAAAACCTGAACTCATCGCCGTGGTCGCTGCAATCGCCAGAAAAATGCCGAAGTAGAGCCGTCGCTGTGACATCAAAAAGGCAAAGGTTGCGCGCAGTTGCTGCCCCACGTCGGCGGGTGCCACTTCAAGCAAGCCCCGACGTTTGGGTTCAGCAAATCGAAAAATCAGAATCGCCAGAAAAAGCCCGGGCAGACCCGCGAACATAAAGGCCAGCTGCCAGTCAGCAAAACCGTTCAGCCAGGTGATATGACTGCGATCCCAACCTTCCAGCCAATCCAGCAAACGGCCCCCCAGCAAAAAGGCGAAACCGCTGCCCACGGTGCTGCCCATGGAAAACACCGCCATCGCCGTGGGCAGACGCTTGCGGTCAAACACATCCGCAAGCAGGGAATAAGCCGCCGGCGCCAATGCGGCTTCGCCCACACCAACCCCGATCCGGCCGAGAAACAGCTGAAAATAATTGCGCGCCAAACCGCAGGCCACGGTCATGGCACTCCACACCACAATGCCGATGCCAATCACGCGGGTACGCCGCCAGCGATCTGCAGCCAGTGCAATCGGAATACCAAACAGTGCAAAGAAAACACCAAAGCCCAAACCGTGCAGCAGAGCAAACTGGAAATCGGAAATACCGAGATCCTGCTTGATCGGGTCAACCAGCAGGGCAATGATCTGACGATCGAGAAAAGACAGGAGATAGGCCAGAAACAGCAGAAAAACCAGATACCAGCCGCGGCTGTTGCTCACCGGCACTTACTCCTGCGCTTCACGAAAGGCATCGACAATATCGGCCGGTTGGGTTTTACCCCGCTCCAGATCGGCAAAAAAAGCAGTTCCTCGCTCACCGGCGACAAAGGGCTTGAGCCAATGCTGGCGAAGTTCGATGGTTAAAAGGAGTTCAGAAAATGCCCGCAGCTGGGAGGCCCGACGCGCCAGCGCCTGCGAGGACTGCAAGGCGGTTTCAAGTGCATGGCTCAGCTCTGCCACGCCATCCCCACTAATCGCATTGGTGCGACACACCGTGGTAACAAAACCGGTTTTGTTTTCCCGGTCGTGGGCTTCCATCTGCAACACTTTTTCCAGGGCGCGCACGCCGTCGAGATCACTTTTATTGATTGCAAAGACATCGCCCACTTCCATCACGCCGGACTTGATGCCCTGCACGTAGTCCCCGCCGCCGGGAATAAACACCAATGCGCTGACATCGGCCACGCGCACAATATCCAGCTCGTTCTGACCGATGCCAACGGTTTCAATAAAGATGCGATCAAAGCCGGCAAACTTGAGCAGTTGCGCGGTGATAAACGTCGTTTCGGATACACCCCCGAGCTGGCCTTTGGTGGACAGGGAGCGCACAAACACGCCGTCATCCAGCGCGTGATCCTGCATTCGCAGACGATCGCCCAATACCGCGCCGCCGGTTTGAATACTGCTCGGGTCGACCGCCAGCACAGCAATATTTTTTCCGGCCTGGCGGTAGTGTTTAATCAATTGATTGAGAAGCGTCGATTTACCGGCACCGGGTACCCCGGTAATACCGATACTGCTGACCGGCTGCACAGAAAAGACTTCTCTGGAAAGCTGCAGCAAAAACTCAGGAGAGCGCTCAATGGCGGTTATGGTGCGCGCCAGGGTCGCAATATCGCGCGACTGTATCGCCGCGCGCCAGGCGTCGTCGAGAACAATCGGGCGACGCATCAGACAGAGACGGCACTGCGCAGAAAGGCGGCGATATCATCCATATTCGCGCCCATGGTAAATACCTGGTCTACGCCGAGGGCCTTCAGTGGTTCGACGTCTTCTTCCGGCACCACACCGCCGACAATCAGAATACGGTCATCAAGGCCCATTTCTTTCATTTTTTCGGCCAGAACTTTCAGGTGGGTCATATGGCCGCCGGACAGGCAACTGACGCCGATCACATCCACGTCTTCCTGCAGCGCAGCGTGGGCGACTTTTTCCGGGGTTTGTTTGAGGCCCGAAAAAATGACTTCAAAACCGCGATCGCGCAGCTCTTTGGCCAGCACCGTGATGCCGATGGTGTGGGTGTCCAGGCCGATTTTGGCGAGGAGTATTCTTATGGGTTGGGTCATGTAATGTCTCGCATAATAGGGTATCCCCTCACCCTAACCCTCTCCCAGAGGGAGAGGGGATCAACCGCGCAACTTCCGTGCGCCCCCTCTCCCTTTGGGACAAACCCGCAGGGTTTGGGCGCCGGAGCCCGCGACGGCGGAGCGAAGCTCCGAGCGCAGCGAGTCAATGGGTCGGGGTGAGGGTGGTTTTAAAGCGTAGGCGTTAACGCATTCGGGTCATACTCCCCAAACACATCCCGCATCGCGTCACACAGTTCACCGTGAGTGGCATAAAGCTCCACCGCTTCCAGCATGGGTTCAACCATATTGGTATTGCCGCGAGCAGCCTCACGCACTTTCTCCAGCACACGCTCAACGGCGGCGTTGTCGCGCTGACTTTTGATGCGATTGAGCCGTTCGATCTGGCGCGCCTCCGATTCTTCGTCGTGACGGAAAATCTCGATCTCGCGCTTTTCGTCCTTTTTCACCAGATAGTTCACACCGACAAAC
Organism: Spongiibacteraceae bacterium; assembly: GCA_002710725.1. Classification (GTDB taxonomy): domain Bacteria; phylum Pseudomonadota; class Gammaproteobacteria; order Pseudomonadales; family Spongiibacteraceae; genus Litorivivens. Next base: position 16,498 of record PAKT01000065.1, on the reverse strand, counting down.
TTGCGCTCGCCGCTGTGAAAATCGCTGTTCATGGCGATCTGTTCTTCCGCCAGCTCGCTCTGGAAATAACCGGCTTCCAGCGCACCCAATGCGCCGCCCATGGCTTCGATTTTTGCCATCTCTTCAAACACCGCATCTTCCAGGCGCTTGGTCATGTACTCCACATAATAGGAGCCGGCGAGGGGGTCGATGGTATCGGCCACCCCCGTCTCCTGCGCGACAATGTGATGAATGTTGGCACCAATGGTAATGGCATCTTCACTGGGCAGGGCGTGAGCTTCATCGTAGAGCGGTGTATTGATGGTGTGAGCACCGCCGCCGAGGGCACAGGCCAGCATTTCAATGCCGAGCCGGGCGATGTTGTTCAACGGCTGCTGCAAGGCCATGGACATGGTGCCGGGCGAGCTCATCAGGCGCAGTTTCAGTGCTTCTTCAGCGGTGGCGCCATAGGTTTCTTTCATCAAGCGCGCCCACACCTTGCGGTAGGCCCGCAGTTTGCCGATGGCTTCAAAGAAATCCATATCGATGCCGGTGATAAAGCTCACCATCGGTGCCACGTCATTGATATCATGACCGCGCGTCAGCAATTCGTCGATATAGGCCCGCGCCATAGCAAAAGAGTAGGCGATCTCCTGTACCGGGTTGCCGCGCGCCGCATAAATCTGGGCGCCGACAATATTGAGCGGCATCCAGTTTTTGTGGTGGGTCATGCAGTATTCAATAACGTCGCAAGCCAATCGCAGACCGTGCTTGGGCGGGTAGATATAACGGCCAACACAGGTGTATTCCACCAGAATGGTATTGGGCATCATCAGGCGAATGTCTTCGAGCTTTTTGCCTTTGCGCTGCAGGGCCTTGATCAGCATCGCCAGATTCACCGGCTGCGGCGCATTACACACTGAGGTAATGTTCTTGAGTTTTTCCAGCGGAAAGTTCAGGGCGTCTTCCATATCCTGCAGCGTATCCAGCGCCATGCCCGCGCGGCCTACCTCACCCCGGCACAAGGGGTTGTCGGAATCGTAACCATTGGTGGTGGGCAGGTCGTACTCGACGATGATGGAATCCAGCCCCTGATTGACCATGTACTCCCAGCGCTTGGCAGAATCTTCGGCGCAGCCAAAACCGCTGACCTGGGTCATGGCCCACAAATCACCCCGATAACCCGCCGGCCGGGTCTCGCGGGTATAGGGGTAGGTGCCGGGCAAACCGAGATCCTTGTCCGGGTCAAAACCAATGGCATCCAGATCCGCCTGGGTGTACAGCGGTTTGATATCCCAGCGCAGGCTCTGGGTCTGAAAGCGGGTTTTGCGCTCACCCTGCTCGGCAATCGCCGGTTCGTAGTATTGGGTACGCCACAGGGTTTCACCCCCTGACTCAAGTGCTTCCAGTTTTTCTGTCGATCGACTCATGACACACCTGCCGCTATATAGTAAACCTTCTTTAATATAAAGAATGCATACCTGTTATGCAAGCAGGCTCTTGCCGGCCCCTGGCGGCCCCGCTATTCTCGCCCTTCGCGCTCTTTCGGAACCTTCTCATGACCTCGCTCTTCAAACGCTGCCAGCAACGCGCCCTCGACCATCAGGGCGGCGTTAAAGCCCTGCAGGAACAGCTGCCCAAGGCCAAAACCGCGGCCCAGCTGCGCAAAATCGGCGATGATCGCTACCTGGCCGAAATGGCGGCCTGCATCTTTCGGGCCGGTTTTGTCTGGCGCGTGGTGCAGAACAAGTGGGACGGCTTTGAAGAGGTCTTCAATAACTTTCTGCCTATCTGGGTGGCATCACGTTCGCCCGAACAAATAGAAGACATGGCCAGCGACACCCGCATCATCCGCAACCTGAACAAGGTGAAGGCTGTGCAGGATAACGCCCTGCTGGTGCTCGACTTACAACGGGAATACGGCGGCGTCGGCAAATTTCTGGCCCAGTGGCCGGAGGATGACATCACCGGTTTGTGGCTCTACCTGAAAAAACACGGCTCACGTCTGGGCGGCAACAGCGGCCAGTATTTTCTGCGCTTTATGGGCAAAGACACTTTCATTCTCAGCCGCGACGTGTGCGCGGCACTGAAACTCAACGGCATCATCGACAAAGACAATCCCAGCTCCCAGCGCGATCTGCGCAAGGTACAGGAAGCCTTTAACGAAATGCGCGCGGAAAGCGGCTGGCAGTTGTGTCAGCTAAGCCGTATGCTGGCCCTATCTATTGGTTAGCGAGGCGGGTTTGCGACATTCGTTTTTTATTGTAGGCCTCGGTCTGTTACTGCAGGCCTGCTCGAGCACTCCGCCTGCTACCGGTATCACGGAACAGTTTACGCCGCAGATTCTCGACAACGGCACAAAAATGTTTCGCTATGAATTCTCCCGTGGCGATAAATTGCGCCCTGTTTTTGCCTACGACCAGTCTGGCGGCTTCAGTGACGGTCGCGACATATACTCAGCCGAAGAGCTGCGCAAAAAAAACCAGCGCCACCTGCAGTTTGCGGTGCCCCGCCTGCTGGAAGAAAACGGTTACTGCCGCGAAGGCTATTACACACTCGACACGCTTATCAGCTACGGCAACGGTAGCCTGCGCGGCGAGTGCAAGGAAGCCGCCACAGCAGAAGACCGCGAGCGCTTTGGCAAAAGTTCGCCCACTCAGTGATCAAGGAGGGTTTCATGATGCAGTACACCAAGCTCACCGGCACGAGCCTGCTCTGCTTTCTTTTGGCGGCCTGCAGCGGCGCACAGCTCCAGAACAACGAGACCGAAACCTTTAGCCCACGCATACTCGAGAACGGCAGCAAGCTGTTCGACTATCGCCTCGATTCGCCCTCTGACGGCAGTGTAAAACCCACGCTGGTCTTTGACGCCAACGAGCCCACGGATATGAACGAGCCGCCGGAGATGTCTGCCTATTCCGCTGACGACGAAAAAGCCGCTATCGAAGCCCGGGTGATGGCCTTGCTTGAGAAAAAGCTCGATAACACGGGCTACTGCCGCGAAGGGTACGTGGTCGTTGAAAAGGCCATCGGCTTTCGTCAATCCACCGTCACCGGCGAATGCCGTGAAGCGGCCAGCGATAACGACCGAGAGCTGTTTGGCAAGTAAGGAATCCTGACTTGTCGAACACAGAGGACACGCTCCGGGCCTTTATCCGCCACCACAGACTGCCGGACTCCTTTCGCGATATCGCCCGGGACGTCTATCTCCCCCTGATAGACTGGCTCGACAAAAAAATTGAGAACCCGCTGTTTATCGGCATTAACGGCTGCCAGGGATCCGGCAAATCCACTCTCGCGGACTTTATTGCGGCCGTTCAGGCAATGCGCGGGCGCAGGGTCGCAGTGCTGTCGATCGACGACTTCTATCTCACCCGCCGCGAAAGAAAGCAGCTGGCGCACAGCGTTCACCCGTTGCTGCAAACTCGGGGCGTGCCCGGCACCCACGATCTGGCGCTGGCGCTACAAACAGTAGACAGCTTATTAAGCCTCAGCCCCGGCGATACCATCCAACTTCCACGCTTCGATAAAAGCTGTGATGACCGCGCACCGCAGTCACAGTGGCCCACAATTGATGGCCCTGTCGATATGGTCATTCTGGAAGGCTGGTGTGTCGGCTCCAGACCTCAAAGCGCGAATGAGCTGACTACCCCCATCAATGCACTGGAAGAAAACGAGGACAGCGACGGTCGCTGGCGGCAATTCGTAAACGACAGTCTGAAAAATTACCAGCAACTCTTCGAGCGATTGCATACAATGGTGATGCTGAAAGCCCCGGATTTCAGCTGTGTTTATCGTTGGCGGCTGGAGCAGGAACAGAAACTCGCCGCTCTCAGGCCCGATGGCAGCGGCGTCATGAGCGCCGAAGAGATTGCACGCTTTATCCAGCACTATCAGCGCCTGACTGAAGCCAACCTGATAACCCTGCCCTCACACGCCGATGTTATCCTTGAGCTTAATCATCAACACGGAATAGACCGCGCCCAGTATTCATGACCCAGATTGTAGTTGCCCTATCAGCCCTGATTATCAGCGTTGTCCTTTTCGCCAGCGGTAATGCGTTTGTAAATTCACTGCTTGGCGTCCGCATGAGTCTCAGTGGCATAGAACCGATGACCATTGGCATCGTGTTGTTTTTCTTTGCGCTGGGTTTTGTCATCGGCTCCCGGATTTGCCCGGGTATCATTCAGCGCGTGGGCCATATTCGTGCCTTCGCCGTATTTTCAGCGGCTGCCGCCATCGCGGCGCTGGTCTATCCGATGTCCGAATCGATGTGGCTGTGGGGGGTAATGCGCTTTGCCAGTGGCGTTGCGGCAGCCGGTCTGATTATCACTGTAGAAAGCTGGTTCAGTTGCGTCGCAACCGCGGGCAACCGGGCGCGATTGTTCTCCATGTACCAGATCTTTTTCTATTCTGCCGTTGCCGGCGGTCAGTTACTGCTGCAGGTTGCACCTCCTGAGTCCGCAATCCCCTTCAGCCTGGCAGCGATCCTACTGGTCGGCTCGTTGATCCCCCTCGCCATGAGCCATATGCACTCCCCGAATATCGAGGCTGTTGAGGCTCTGCCCATGCTGGAGGTGTACCGGGAAGCGCCCCTGGGCGTTATCGCTTCTCTCCTCAACGGCGTGATTATGAGCGGCTTCTACGCGATGGCGCCCGTGTACGCCACCAGCACCGGGCTTGATGTCGGACAGATCTCGGTATTCATGTCTGTCGCAATTTTCTCAGCCATGATTATTGCGGGCCCTATCGGCTACTTCTGTGACCGACATGATCGGGCTCGGGTCATGCTGGTTGTCACCCTGATCTCCAGCCTCGCGGGGGCTGTCATATTTTTGCTGGGCAACCTCAGCTTCCTGTGGATCTGTGCATTTACCGCCGTCTTCTTCGGGCTATCCGCCTCGATCTACTCTATCGCCGTCGCCATTACCAACGATCGAATGACCCAGAACCAGATTGTGGCTGCCAGTGCCACCCTGCTTACCGCCTACGGTATCGGTAATCTGGTCGGCCCATTGCTCAACGCCAGCATCATGGATGCAGTCGGTGCAAACGGTTTCTTCCTCGCCAATAGTTTGCTGCTTGGAGTGCTGCTGATTCTTATTCTGCGCGATATGCAGCGCGTTCCCGCCATATCACCGGAAGAGCAGGAAGACTTTGTTGCGGTGTCGCCCGATGTCTTTCCGGTTATGGCCGAGATCGACCCTCGCAACGAGGACTACGATGAAGACGACAGGACCTTGGACGATCTATTTTTTGATCCAAAGGAGAACGAAAACGAAGAGGGCGATTCCCAGGCTGAAGAAGCGCCCGCAAGCGCTGATCAGGATGCCCGCTGAGCTGCCAGCCAGTCGTTAATGGCAAGCCCCGTGCCCATATCCCAGCCTTTCAATTCGTTGACCGGCACAATCTTGTAGTCATCCAGCTCGTGATTCAGCTTCACTTCCCCGGCCGCCTTGATGTGGTAGGCAATAATTACCTGATTTTGCTGGGGAAAAGCGTAGACACCCACCAGTGAAGATTCCAGCGTGTGCAGATTGAGCTCTTCCATGGTCTCGCGCTTGGCACATTCCAGGGGGTCTTCACCCGCCTCCAGAAAGCCGGTAATGATCGAATAGAAACTTTTCGGCCAGTTCACGTTGTGAGCCAGCACAACACCGCCCTCGACTTCTACAATCATCGCCACCACCGGCGTTGGATTGTTCCACAACACAAAGCCACAGGCACTGTCGGGGCAGCCCTTGCGGATTTCATTGTTGATCAGGACTTCACCCATCGGGCTGGCACATTGGGGGCAGTAATTCATGGAGACCTCTTATGTTCTATGCGTAGCCGGTAATTTTGCCACAGAGCAGGATCATGAGACTATTTTCGTTTTCCATTGCGCCCCGAACAAAACAGGAAGTATTTATGGATCTTGGAATAGCTGGAAAAACAGCACTGGTCACCGGCAGCCACCGCGGCACCGGCGAAATCATTGCCAACACCCTGGCAGCCGAAGGTGTTGAGGTGATCTGGCACGGTCTGAAGGAAGAGGACATCACCGGCAAAGGTCCGAGCGTGTGGGGTGATATTGCCACCACCGCGGGTTGCACGCAGCTTGTAGAACAACTCGAGGCAATGAATGCTCATGTTCATATTCTGGTCAACAACTACGGCACAGCCAGTGCCGGCCGGTGGGGAAAAAGCTCTGAAGCAGACTGGCTCGACATGTACCAGAAGAACGTCCTGTCGGTTGCCCGCCTTTGCGAAGCCGTGATACCCGGGATGAAACAGGAGGGCTGGGGGCGCATCGTCAATCTCGGCACCATCGGCAGTCACCAGCCAAACAGCATCATGCCCCACTACTACGCCGCCAAGGGCGCTCTTGCCACACTCGGCGTCAGCCTGACCAAAGAACTCAGCGGCAGCGGTATTACGGTCAACACCGTGTCACCGGGCTATATTCGTACGCCGGAACTGGAGGCCGGCTTTCGCCTGAAAGCAGAGAAAAAGGGCTGGGGTGACGACTGGGCTGAGATTGAGCGCAAGATTGTGGAAACCGAATTTCCCAATGCCTGCGAGCGTCTGGCGACGCGTGAAGAAGTGGCGGAACTGGTGGCGTTTCTGTGCAGTGAGCGCGCCGGGTTTATCAATGGCCAGAATATCCGGGTCGATGGTGGCGCTGTGCGTTATGTGTAAAGGGCACACCCTCACCCCAGCCCTCTCCCAGAGGGAGAGGGGGCACAAACTAGCGGTGGATTCCCTCTCCCATTGGGAGAGGGTTAGGGTGAGGGGCGCTGGACTTAGGCAACTAAACTAAAAGCGATACTTCAACTGGGTGTGCACCACCTGAAAGTCAAAATCGTCGTCACTACCCTCGGCATTGGTGCCGCCTGAAGCTGCATCACCAAAGGCATTGAACGCACCGTTGCTGCCGCCAATACTCTGCTCACCGCTGAAGTTGGTCGCGAAGTCGGCGTCACCGAGGTCCACGTACTGATACTCAAACGACAGGGTCAGGTTCTTTTCCAGCCGCACTTCCATACCAATGCCCACGGTATAACCCAGCCCACTGCCATCATCATCGTCGGCTTCGCCGCGAAAGGCACCGGAGTTTCCCTCCCAGCTGTAGTCCACATCGCCATAGGCAAGCCCGGCCTTGATATAGGGCAGGAAGGCGTGCTCACTCGCAAAACCAAGCCGGCCGGTCAAGGTGGTAAGCACATCCACTTCGCGGCGCTCGATGTAGGTTGCGGGAGTCGCAGAGAACGCATTCTGCTCCTGAGACAGGTCGGCGGCGCTCACCGACAGCTCAACACCATAGACATAGCGCCCATTCTGAAAGTCGTAGCCCGCCTGCAGACCAATCAGCGACCCGGCATTGAATTTGCCCTCGAAATTGTCGCCAAAGGCATTCTCGATCGCCTGACTGTTGTCGCTGCCATCAACCCGGCGGAACTCCAGCTCGCCGTTGTCAGCGGGGTTAAAACCAAAACCCGCGCTCGCACCGAGGTAGTAACCCTGCCACTGCTGATGAGCCAGAACCGAAGAACTGGCCAGCACCAGCGCTCCAAAAAGAGGGAGTTGTTTATTCATAGAGACTCTTCCTTGCGCAATCTGTGAATGGAATGGCGCCAATGCGCCATATCGTGCTACGAAGGAAGACAGCGATTGGATGATGAAAAAGTCGTGGGCTGTGAAAGGGGCCTCAAACCAGCTCCTGAGAACCGGCCACTACCGAGACCAGCGGTTGCACAAAAGCGGTACAAACTCTGTAGCACTGCCGCGCTGCCATTCAAAGCCCGCCGGCACGCGCTCCAGTTCCGGCGCCACGACAACTCGCTCGGCGCCGGGAGGCGCCAACTCTATAAAGCCCGCTGCCGGATATACCGAGAGCGAGGTGCCCACCACCAGCAGCTTGTCCGCACTGGCAATGGCGGCGCAGACTTCGTCGGTGTTGTGCACCATCTCCCCAAACCACACCACATGGGGGCGGAGCTGCGAACCCAGCTCGCAGACATCACCCAGGGCAATATCGCGCTCGCCCAGATCATAGACCAATGATTCTCGCTCCGATGAGCGGGCCTTGGTCAGCTCACCGTGCAAATGAATCACCCGGCTGGAACCGGCGCGCTCGTGCAGATCGTCCACATTCTGGGTTACGACCACCACCTCGCAGTGCCGCTCGAGTTCGGCCAGCGCGCAGTGCGCTGCATTCGGTTTAACCTCGCGCAGGCCCTGTCGCCGCGCGTTGTAAAAGTCGAGCACCAGCTGCGGGTCGCGCGCCCAGGCTTCTGGCGTCGCCACGTCGTATACCGAATGGTTGTGCCACAGGCCGCCGTTGTCGCGAAAGGTCGGCAAGCCGCTTTCGGCGCTGATGCCGGCGCCACTGAAAACCACTACTTTGCTCATGCCGGTTGGCCCTTGCTATTCGCTCGTCAGCGGTGCCAGTTTTTTTACGGTCTCAAGGTCGAAACCATTTTCGCCGTCTTTGCGCAAAGCCTGTATGCACACGTGGTCGGCACCCGCCTGCCAGTGCTGGCGAACCCGCTCGGCCAATGCCTCTTCATCACCCCAAGCGACAATGGCATCGACCAGCCGGTCGGAACCGCCGTTGTCAAAGTCGCTCTCGTCAAAGCCCAGTGTCAGCAGGTTATTGCGATAATTTTGCAGGCCGATATAGGTCGCCATATAACCACGGGCAATGCGGCGGGCCTCGCCCGGATCGGTTTCCAGCAGCACCATCTGCTCCGGCGCCAACAGCTTATCGGGGCCGAGAATCTCGCGGGCGCGGGCAGTGTGCTCCACCGGAACAAAGTAGGGGTGGGCGCCATCGGCTTTTTCTGCTGCCAGGCCGAGCATGTTTTTACGCAGCGCCGCCAGCATCAGCAAACCTTGCCGCTCAGGCTGGGGGCCGGCATACAGTGCGCCCTCCATCGCATCCAGATAGCGCCGCATGGTCGACACCGGCTTGCCGTAATCGTGCTGCCTGAAGGTGCTGACCATTTCCGGGTGAGAAACCCCCAAGCCCAGTATCAGTCGGCCACCGCTCAACCCATCCAGGGTTTTGCGCACCGACTGCATGGCCATGGCATCGCGGGCGTAAATATTGGCAATACCTGTGGCAAGCTTCAGGGTGGTCGTGCGCTGGGCCAGCAAGGCCAGCGTGACAAAGGGGTCGCAACCAACAGCCTCCGGAACCCACAGGGCCGAATAACCAAGACTTTCAATCTGCTGAGCAAAATCAGCCGCCCCTTCAAAACCCGCGTTATCAACCCAGGCCCAAACGCCCAGTTTCCCCAGTGACATGACGCTTTCCTCTTTTCCCTCGCGTGGGCTTTGATGCTACTGCCTCGCCTTCGACATGGCAAAGGTCCGCTGCCCTGGGCCCCTGATGCCGGCATCTGGTCGCGATTTGCTTATCGGCTATACTGGACACCGATACTTGCGTCAGCCAAGCGACAAGGCCTGCCCGCTTCCGCAGAGCTTTTATGGATGGAGAAATCCGTGCCTTACACGATCGCCCGCTACCGCCTCTGGGTTTGTTATGGCTGCCTGCTACTGCCTCGCCCGCTTATGGCACACCCGCTTATCACCCCTGCGGGGATTATCAATTTCCTCGAATCCATTGCGCTTATTGTTATCGGCATTGGGATTGCCCTGCTTTTTCTCCGTAAACGCCAGCGGCGCAACCGAGAGCGGGATTTCAGCCAGCGGCTGGATGCTCTGCCCCATATCGTCTGGCGTACCAACACCCAAAATGGTCTGCTGAATTTGAGCGGGGCCTTTGGCCGGCTTACAGGCAAGTCTCCCGCCAGTGCCAATATCAATGACTGGATCGACGTGATTCATCCCGACGACCGGCAGCAGGCGCAGCAACTCTGGGGCGACGCGATGGAGCGAGGGCGCCCTTTCCTGACGGATTTCAGAATGCGGATGGCGGACGGCAGCTATCGCCATTTTGAGTCTCAGGGCATTCCGATCGTTGATGGAAAGGATGAAATCAGCGAGTGGATCGGCACCATTATCGATATTCATGAACGCAAGCTGGGTGAAATCGCCTTGCGCGAGAAAGATATCAATCTGCGTCTAGCCGTAGAGGGCGCCAATATTGGTTTCTGGAGCTGGAATATCCATGACAACAGCATGCGATTTTCCGAGCAGTGGCAGCGACAGCTCGGCCTGGCGAATAAAAGCTTTCCGCATACTGCGGAGTTTTTTCAGTTTCTTATCCACCCTGACGATCTCGACAGTGTGATGACCCTGAAAAAGAAGATAGAGAAAAACCCGCGCGGCCATCACAACATCGAATACCGCCTCCAACACGCCGACGGCAATTATCGCTGGATGCTGTCGCCGGCCACGGTGATTGAAAACCCGCAAGACCAGACCATTAGCGTGATTGGCGCCAATATCGATATCAGCGACCGCAAAGATGCAGAGCGAACCGACAGCTATCTCAGAGCGCAAGCGCTCTGAGACAGCATTTCAAATACCCGGGTAAGAATAGACTAAAGCGGATAGTGTGCCGGATAAGGTAACTGCGCCACGCCGGTATCCACCGCCGCCTGAGCCACCGCCGCCGGCACCCGACTCAGCAGGCGCGCGTCCACAGGCTTGGGAATAATATAGTTGGGGCCAAATTCCAGCGGGCCGCAGCCACAGGCCTCAATCACCTTTTCGGGCACCGGCTCTTTCGCCAGTTCGCGAATGGCGTGCACCGCTGCGATCTTCATTTCCTCATTGATGGCGCGAGACCGAACATCCAGCGCACCGCGGAAAATAAAAGGGAAGCCCAGTACGTTGTTAACCTGGTTCGGGTAGTCTGAACGCCCTGTCGCCACGATCAGGTCGTCGCGCAGGGAGTGGGCCAGCTCCGGTTTGATTTCCGGATCCGGGTTGGAGCAGGCGAAGATAATGGGCTTGGGCGCCATCGACAACAGCATCTCTTCGCTGACCAGATCCGGGCCGGACAGGCCGACGAATACATCGGCATCGACCATAGCGTCCGCCAGAGTTCGCGCATCAGTGCTGTTTTGAAATTCCTGCTTGTACTCATTCATGCCTTCGCGGCCTGGATAAATCACACCGCGCCGATCAATCATGAAAATATTCTGGTATTGAGCACCCAGACTGACCAGCAGCTTCATGCAGGCGATGGCAGCAGAACCAGCTCCCAGACAGACAATTTTTGCCTCTTCAATGGTTTTACCCTGAATTTCCAGCGCGTTCAGCATGCCCGCCGCAGTGACAATAGCCGTGCCGTGCTGATCGTCGTGAAACACAGGAATATTGCACTGCTCTTTCAGAATGCGCTCGATCTCGAAGCACTCAGGTGCCTTGATATCTTCAAGGTTGATGCCGCCAAAGGTGTCCGCAATACGCACAACGGTGTCGATAAACGCCTGGGAATCTTCCGCATTCACCTCGATATCAATGGAATCGACATTGGCGAAGCGCTTGAACAGCAGAGCTTTGCCTTCCATAACCGGTTTGCTGGCCAGGGGGCCGAGATCGCCCAGACCGAGGATGGCGCTGCCGTCGGAGATGACTGCAACCAGATTACCTTTAGAGGTGTACTTGTAAGCCAATTGAGGGTCGCGGGCGATCTCTCGCACCGGCTCGGCGACGCCGGGGCTGTACGCGAGGGCGAGATCCCGCTGGGTTTCCGCAGGTTTGGTCAGGTGAACACCGATCTTCCCCGGTGTCGGTTCGGCGTGATACGCCAGCGCAGCGCGCTTGAATTCCTCAGACATTTACGTGGGTCCGGATGCAGTAATACCGATAATGAGGCGCTGAAGCATATAGAAAAGCGAAGGGCGCCTCAAGGGCGCCAGTGGCCGTATTTCATGCCCTCTTCGGCATATTCAGAGTGTTTACCATGAATACTTTTGCCCACAGCACAAACGCGAGACAAAAGCTGCAAGGTCAACCTGCCGGACGGTATTGCGGCAACTCGTACAGGCCGTCCACACAGGGCTCACAGGCTTTATTGATCCTGTTCAATACACTGAACAGCAGCGGCACGATATGGGTACTGATTACCGGCTTGCCGCTGCTGACGATGGACACCGCCAGATCCCGCTGCGGGTCGGCCCAGCAGAGAATATTACTGAAGCCCAGATGACCGAAGGCGTGGTGGGTGTCGACCCCGTACAAACCTGCCGGCTTGCCGCCGAGCATCATGCCGGCACTGTAACGCATAGGCAGCATCAGCGATTTATCCAGCCTGGCGCCGCCCACTTCCCGGGTGCCCCGCAGCACCGTCACCGGGTCGAGCACGCGCTGGCCCTGCCACTCACCGCGCTGCAGCATCATCTGGAAGAAGCGGCAGGCCTCTTCAGCGGTTGAGTAAATATTGCCCGAGGGAATCACCGACGACATGAATTCAGGGGTATTGGAGATCTCGATGGCTTCGGCCACCGTCGCGCCCAGCACATTGGTCAGCACATTCTCGATCAGTTTCGGGTTTTTCAGCCCCGTTTCGTAGTGATGGGCAACCGAGGGCTGCAGCGTTTTATCGATGCCGTAAGTGAAATACTTCATACCGAGAGGCTGGCGGAATACCGCGTCCAGATACTGCTGAATGCTCATGCCGGTGGTGACTTCCACCAGTTTGGCCATCACAAAACCGCCGGTAATCGCGTGGTAGGCCGATACCCGGCCATCACTGTGCAGAGTTTCCATGGCGCAGATATGGCGCAGCGCCTCTTCCGGGTCGTAGAGCACATCGCGCGGCACATCCGGCGCGATGCCCGGCACCCCGGCGCGGTGGCTGAGCAGATCGTGAACGGTAATGTTTGCCTTGCCGCCTGCCGCAAATTCGGGAATGTAGTAGCTTACCGGCGTCAGCAGGTCGATATGGCCCTCTTCGGCCAGCTTGTGGATCAGCATGGCCGATACCGCTTTCGAGGATGAAAACAGGCAGATCGGCGTATCGAGACTACCGATAACAGGCTCGCACTCGCCCATGGCGCCTTTGACGTAGCCCAGCGAGCGATTCAGGATCATCTCGCCGTGACGGCGAATACAGACCGACACAAAGGGATGAGCCCCGCGCCGGTAAAAACTCTCTATGGCAGACCAGATATCCGCCACCGCTTCCGGCGCAACGCCACTTTTGGCACTGGCCTTTGACTCGTTCGGGTCGATGTCAGTTAGCGGCGCCAGGTCCTCGGGCACTTCAAAGCCACGAAATACTTTGCGCTCCGCCGCCTGCAGCAACTTCTTTTTACTGGCGATGATCTTACTGGCTACCATAACTAATCCTTTTCCAATTCCAGCATCGCCGGATGACGCAGCGACATTTTATGCGCCGGATAGCGCGAGTTCTGTCCACCTCTATAAATCAACCATCCACGCACCGTCAACATCTGTCCTTCAAGAGCGTCCAGATCGATACCAGAAAAGTAGGGCAAATCCCGCTTGTCGAGCCTCAGTGACAGATTCTGATCAATTTCCAGCCAGATCGCCTTGCGGCTCGCAGCAACCCGGCTGACCTCACCGCTTACGCGCATAAAGCCAGCATGGCGCTTGTCCAAATCCCTCGCTCGCACCGGGGCTGCTGGCGTATTCCAGACACCGCGGCGATATTTTCTCGCTTCGGCCTCGGCTTTTTGCAGGCAATCCAGATCCTGCAGGTTGGGCGGCACGACAATATGCCAGCCCAGGCCCTTTGTCAGAAGATACTCGCCCAGGTGGGCGCGATCGCCGGCTCTATAGACCGCCGCCAGCGTTCGACCGTGGCGATCCCTGGCCTCAAGGCCCTCGGCCAGCAACAGCTCCCTGCCGAGAAAGCGCTCTACAGCCTGTGACGCCGCAACGGCAAAGGGCTCATCGAGCCGACCATCGCGGCCAATTTCCGGGGTATTTACGCCGATCAGGCGCACCAAGCGGCCATCCGTCAGGCGCAGGGTATCGCCATCGACAACACTGTCGAGCCTGGCCGCTTGCAGATTTTGGGGAGGGAGACACAGGGCGTGGACCGGGAGGGCCAGCGCCAGACAAAATACGAAAACGAAAACGCCCAGCCAAAACTGGCCGGGCGCTTTGCTATTCATGCTGAAAACCCTGATAAGATCAGGCTTTTTTAGCACCACCGCGAGAGCCGAAACGCTTGCGGAAGCGGTCAACACGGCCGCCGGTATCCATCATCTTCTGGGTGCCGGTGTAGAACGGGTGGCACGCCGAACATACGTCCAGGTGAGTATCCTGACACATGGTCGAACGGGTTTTGATCACATTGCCACAGCTGCAGGTTGCTGTGATTTCTTCGTACTTGGGATGAATATCCGCACGCATGATGGAATCCTCTTGTGCACCGCCACCTGATCTCTTGCCAGGCACCGCGCAGGTCATCAGTCATTAAAACCGGCCCCGGCAATTGACCGGGGACGAAACAGGCGGCGAATCTTACCAGAAGTTGACCAATAATCAACCGGAAGGCCCGTCTTTACTGATTTTGCCCGCGCTTTCTATATAATTCGCCGATGCTGATTCTTGATGTCGCCGTTCCCTGCCCCCTGCGCCGCAGTTTTGACTATCTGCCTCCCGATGGAGTGCAGTCGGTTGAGCCCGGCACGCGCGTGCTCGTGCCCTTTGGTAACCGCCGTCTGGTGGCGGTGGTGCTGTCCTGTAAAAACACCTCACAGGTAGACCCGGCCAAGCTCAAGGCCGCCGTCGACATCCTCGACAGCCAGCCTACCCTCGGTTCAGATCTGCTCGCCCTCGCCCAATGGGCCGCGGCTTATTACCATCACCCCATCGGCGAAGTCCTGCAGCAGATGTTGCCGGTGCGCCTGCGCAAGGAAAACCCCGCACGCGATCAGGCCGAACCCTACTATCGGGTGACCGACGCCGGTCGCGAGGCCCTCGCCGCAAACAGCCTGTCGCGGGCCCCCAGGCAGGCCGAACTGCTCGACTGGCTCAGCCACCAGCAGACCGCAAGCCGCAACACCTTGAAACAAAACGGCTTCGAGTATCCCCAGATCAAAGCCCTGCTGGACAAGGGTTTTCTGGAAAGGGGAAGCGCCCCACCGCGCCCGGTTGCCATCGCCGAAGGCAAAACCCTTAACCCCGAACAACAGCATGCGGTGTCCAGCATCGATGCTCAGGCCGGCAACTTTCAGCCCTTTCTGCTGCAGGGCGTAACCGGCAGCGGTAAAACCGAGGTCTATCTCCAAGCCATTGAGCGCTGTGCAAAACAGGGCAAGCAGGCGTTGGTACTGGTGCCCGAGATTGGCCTTACGCCCCAGACTCTGCGCCGTTTTGAAGCGCGATTCCCCGGCCAGATCTGTGTCTTGCACTCGGGGCTGGCCGACGGCGAGCGCCTGTCAGACTGGCAGCGCGCCGGGCGCGGTGACTGCGCGGTGGTGATCGGCACCCGTTCGGCGGTGTTTACCCCCTTCAAAGAACTGGGGCTGATAATCATCGACGAGGAGCACGACCCCTCCTACAAACAGCAGGACGGCTTTCGCTACTCAGCCCGGGATATTGCGGTAAAGCGCGCCGCGGACCACAGCTGCCCGGTGATCCTGGGCAGCGCCACGCCGAGTCTGGAAAGCCTGCACAATGTGCAGCAGGGCAAATACCGTCATCTGCTGCTTAACGAGCGGGCCGGCGGCGCCCAGCCACCGACCATCAAACTGATGGATATTCGCAACTGCGAACTTAACAACGGCCTGGCGCCGCAAAGCCTCGCTGCCATTGGCGACACGCTGGCCAGGGGCGAGCAGGCGCTGGTCTTTCTCAACCGGCGCGGTTTTTCTCCGCTACTGCAATGCCATGCCTGCGGCTGGCTGGGCCAGTGCGATCACTGCGATGTCAGCCTGACCGTTCACTTTGGTCGCCGCCAGCTGCGCTGCCACCACTGCGATGCCTACAAGCCCCTGCCCGAGGTCTGTCCCGACTGCGAAAACGACAGCCTGACCTTCAAGGGGCCGGGCACGGAAAGGCTGGAACAAACCCTCAAGGGCGCCTTTCCGGATACACAGGTCATTCGCATCGATCGCGACACCACCGGCGGCAAAAGCGCCATGAGCGAGATGGTCAGCACCGTCAACGAAGGCAAGCCCTGCGTATTGGTTGGCACCCAGATGCTGGCCAAGGGCCACCACTTCCCGCTGGTCACGCTGGTGGTGATGCTGGATATCGACGGCGGCCTGTTCAGCCCGGATTTTCGAGGCGCCGAGCGCGCCGGTCAGTTACTCACCCAGGTTGCCGGCCGCGCCGGCCGCGCCGAGCGCCCGGGCACAGTCCTGATTCAAACCCACGCGCCGGATCACCCGATACTGGCAACCCTGTTACGTCAGGATTACAGTCCCTTCGCCGAGCGCCTTTTGGCAGAGCGCCGGCAGCTGGGCCTGCCTCCCTCCAGCTACAGCGCCGTTATTCGCGCCGAAGCCAATTCGCTGGACGCCTGCGATAGATTTCTGCATGCGGTGCGCCGCGGCACCGGCATGCCCGGTAACGGCAATCAGTTTCTCGGCCCGTTGCCTGCACCGATTACCCGCAAGGCCAACCGCTATCGCTGCTCGCT
>PAKT01000064.1 GCA_002710725.1 Spongiibacteraceae bacterium | reverse complement strand
TGCCCGCACTGCCGGTTGATCCGGTGGGCACTTTGACTGGTTTGATTCCGTCCGGTGGCGGCGGTGCGCCCTCGCTGCCCGGCCTGCCGGTTGATCCGGTGGGCACCCTGACTGGCTTGATTCCGGCTGGTGGCGGCGGTGTGCCTTCACTGCCCGCACTGCCGGTTGATCCGGTGGGCACCCTGACTGGTCTGATTCCGGCTGGTGGCGGCGGTGTACCTTCACTGCCCGCACTGCCGGTTGATCCGGTGGGCACCCTGACTGGTCTGATTCCGTCTGGTGGCGGTGGTGTGCCTTCACTGCCCGCACTGCCGGTTGATCCGGTGGGTACGCTGACTGGTCTGATTCCGTCTGGTGGCGGTGGTGTACCTTCACTGCCCGCACTGCCGGTTGATCCGGTGGGCACTTTGACCGGTTTGATTCCGGCTGGTGGCGGCGGTGTGCCTTCGCTGCCCGCACTGCCGATCGATGCAGTGGGCACTGTGACAGCCCTTTTGCCTGTGGATGTACCGGCCCTGCCGATTCCCTGATACCCCTCCAGGACTTTACCTGAGTTTGTTTTGCCCTCGCTATGCGGGGGCTTTTTTTGTCCGCTCCTGTTGCAATGCCGACCGTGGGCAGGTGCTGCGGAGCATTCTGTCGCAATTTTGAACATTATCCGAAAGCTTTTGCGATCATTGGTTCTTGTAAGCTTCTGTGAGTGCTAACATTTTGTTCCAGGGATAATTTATTAACCGCAGACGGAAAGGATATTGATTTTGAGGAAAGTACGGCTTGGACTTTCTTTTGTGGGGAGCCTATTAGCTGCTGCGGTTCAGGCGCAGAGTTTGCCTGCATTGCTCGAAAGCAGCGTTTCGCCGATTTCCGGCGGCATGATTATGGCGCCCGGGGGCACAGTAAGCATTGGCGAGAGTTCTGTCATTGATATGACCAGCATTCCGGCAGATGAACTCGCCGGGCTCGGCAGCAGTTCTTCGCTGGCGTTTCAATCCACCGTGCCGAAGCCGGAAGAAAAACTTGCCACGTACGACAGAGACAGGCCTTTGAGTTATGAGGCCTGTCCCGATGATGACAAGGATGGTGTCTGCAACCCTCAGGATTATTGTGAAAATACACCGGCCAAGGCGGTGGTGCTTCCCAGTGGCTGTCACCTCAGTCGTGATGCGCCTCTGGAACTGGTAGGGGTATTTTTCGACTTTAATGGCACTTTCCTTCGCCCCGAATCTTTTGAGATTCTGGATCGCGTGGTTGCAGTGTTGCGACAACAGTTTAACGTTGTTGTGGAAATTGGCGGTCACTCGGATTCGCGAGGCGACCCCGAAACAAATCGCAAGGTGTCGGAAGCCCGCGCCAAAGCGGTGTACGAGTATCTTGTTAGTCGGGGTATTGCGCCCTACAGGTTGCGTTTCAAGGGCTATGGTGAAAGTCAGCCGGTTGCCGCCAACACGCTTGCCGACGGTGAGGATTTTGCTGCTGGCCGTGCCCGAAACCGGCGGGTTGATCTGCGTGTTGTCAGTGATCTTGCCGAGGCCAGGCGCGGTAGCGAACAAACCAATTAATTTATTTCTGCATAAGGGATTTCTCTATGGCAATTGATCTGCCGCCGATCATTCCTCCACAGTTGTCCAGCGCGGAAAAGATAGAAGCGCACTCCAGTCGGGGCGCAGAGACGATCAATGCCGAAATAGGTGGGTTTAACCTTCGGGTTACCGGCAACCGGCATTTGACAGAAGAGGAGATTCGCCAACTCGTTGGCGCGGCGAAAACGCCCTCTCAGGCAATTCGGGCGATTAATCAGGCCTATTACCAAAGTGGCCATTTGCTGGTCACGGTTTACTACGCGCAGCGTGAAAACGTCATTTACGCGCATATCGTTAATGGTGAGCTGGCAGGGGTAGAGGGTGACGCGGCGTTAATATCGCACTTTCGACCTCTGGTCGGCGACGGCAATCTTACGGTCGCTGAATTTGAGCGTCGTCGGGTGCTGGCGGATCTGCAGGCGAGCCGCAGCGGACACGATTACACGGTCAGCTACAAAGCAGGCAATGACCCTGATGCCATGACCCTGGTGTTTAAACAGTCTGAACAGGATGACTATGACGCCACCGAGTGGGGCCTGTCGCTTGGCAATCAGGGCAATCGCTTTGTCGGACGTTATTTTGCCGGCGCCAACGTAAAACACCAATTCTGGAATGGCACCCAGCTGAATATTGACTATGAGTCGGCCCTGACCGAGTGGGGCGAGACCAATGGGGGACGCAATTACGATGGCCTGAAGCTCAGTCTCGACAAACCAACCCGCTTTGGTCTGTATGGCGTGGAATTGAGTTATGCCCAGTATGAACGTGACGGTCTGGTCGTGAATGCCGGCCAGGAGGACACATCGATACTGTGTACGGTATTCGGCTTGTGCGCTGATGTGCCGCCTTCGACTGAAACCGTCGTCGTTGAGGGCGATACGCAATCAGCAGCGCTGACGGGCGAACAGGTTTTGCATGCCACTCCGCGTCAACGATTTACGGTCAGTCAGCGACTCGACTACATCGAATCCGATATTGAGCTGGATGATGGCAGAGTGCTGCAGGAAGAGGCTCATGCTGGGGCTGAGCTTGGGCTGAAATACTTCCGCCACTCAAAATGGTTTGGCAAGCCCGTGCGCTGGAGCGTGCAGGGCTTTGTTGAAAAAGGTTTAAGCAGCGATGGCGGTACCTTTTCTATCGACGACACCGAAGACAGCGTCTCAGCCGGCAAGCGTACTGCCGAATACCTGCTGTATCGGCCCAAGCTGGGCTTCAAAATCGGCTTTGACAAATGGTCATTGAATATCGATGTGCTGTCGCAGTTTTCTGACGGCAAGCAATTGCCGCAGCAGAAGCAGTTTGTGCTTGGCGGGATGTCAACGCTCAGCGCTTATTTGCCGGGTACTCTGATCGGCGATACCGGAACCTATGCCAGGGTGAAATTCGAGCGAAATAGCATCGACGTTCTGGGCTTGGATCTCACTCCCGCGATTTTCGTCGAGTATGGTCAGGCGCAGTTTGAAAATGTCGATGGCGATTTCGGTGATTCGCGTAGCCTGACGGATGCCGGGATCAGTTTCGATGGATATCTTGGCTGGGGCTTGAATATGGCCTTTGTTGCGGCGGCGCCAGTATCTGACAGTAATATCAGCGAAGCGGTGCTGGAAGATCTGGAAGTCGATTTTTACTGGAAACTGACAAAAACCTTCTAGCGGTGTCCGCGCCTTAGCACTTTCTAATCAGCTAAAAAAGGCACCTTACCCGTTGGGTAAGGTGCCTTGAAACAGCAACGATTGGAGCAAGGTGTTAGCAGTCAGTATCGTCCGCGTTTACACCTTCCTTCATGTCCTCACAGCCATCTTCGACAGCGTTGCCAAAATCGGTTGCTGCCTCATCCATCTTTTCGCCCATCTCTTCCATGCCGCCTTCGTCGCGATCGCAAGCGGTGAGTGTAGTGAGCGATAACAGCATGATGGCAATCAGTGAAAACGCTTTGGCAAATTTCATTGTCATGTCGAACATCCTTTTTCCGATTCGAAAAATGTAGATCGAACCTTAGTCTCATGTGTTGAGTGCGTACAGTAAATATGTACGTTTATAAAAAAGGTTGCGGCGGCATGCGGCGCACAATCGAGAGTCATGGCGCCACTGATATGCCTGTTTGTCAGACAGTCCCCATTTTCCAACACCTTGCGTTTGTCAAAAATGACAGAATCATTCTGCGTCGAAGCTGGAGGAAGACTGCATCGTTTAGTCCCTTCGGGTCGGAAGTACCCGTCTTATCCGCCGTTTGGAGGGTGGAACTGTAAGCCCCTGTTGCCGCACACTGGCCCCATGTCGGGTCTGGTGCAGCTTACTGTCTTCGTCTGTAGATGACTGTAGTGAGCGATGTTGCTCGAAAAAGCCTTGTGGAGTGTCTGGTGAAAAGAGTTCTTATTGCTATCGTGGCAATCGCAGCGGTTATGGGGTTTGCCGCCTATCTTTGGCTGCAGGTGGAGAAAGCGCCAGCCAGTCAGGTCTTCCTGAATGCCAAGGTGATCACTATGGACGCCAAAAGGCCTCGGGCTGAGGCTGTGGCTGTTCAGGGCGAGCGCATTGTTGCTGTGGGCAGCCGGGCGGAGATCAGTCCATACATCCGCGACACTACTGTGGTGCATGATCTCCAGGGCAAGACCCTGATGCCCGGCTTTATCGATGCACACGGCCATTTTCCCGCGTCGGGTCTGTCCGTTTTTGGTTTGGATCTGAACAGCCCGCCCATCGGGCGGGTGACCTCAATAGAGCAATTGCTGGACATGCTTCGCGCGCGCGCGGCCTCGACTTCCGAGGGCGATTGGGTTTTCGGTTACGGCTACGACGACACGCTGCTCGCAGAAAAACGTCATCCGACGCGACGGGAGCTGGACGAGGTGTCGAGTGCTCACCCCATCGCCATTTGGCACACTTCCGGGCATATGCTGGTGGCCAACAGTAAAGCCTTGGCGCTGGCGGGCATAGATGAAACCACGCCCAACCCGGAAGGCGGCGTGATCGTTAGAGATAAAGAAACTGGCGCGCTGACAGGCTTACTGGAAGAAGAGGCGCGCATTCCGGTACTGGAAATGTCGATGGACCTGTCGGTGATGCAATTTTTGCAGATGATCAAACAGGCCTCGGCGGACTATGTGGCGAAAGGCGTGACAGTGGCCCAGTCCGGCGGCCTGGACAGTCAAATGCTGCAAGGTCTCTGGCTGGCGCAGAAACTGAACCTGACACCCTTACGCCTTGAGTTGTGGCCTTTCTACGACAGTCTGGGGCAGGAGCTTCTTAAAGGGGAGAAGCAGGCGGCCGACTTCGAGTCGTCTAAGTTGCATCTCGGCCCGGTTAAAATTACCGCCGATGGCAGTATTCAGGGTTTTACCGGCTACCTGTCGGCGCCTTATCACACGCCCTTTCACGGTGATGAGACCTATCGCGGCTATCCCACGATTCCGCGCAAGGAGCTGACACGTATTGTAAAACGCTTTCACAAAGCCGGTTTTCAACTGGCCATTCACGGCAATGGGGATGCCTCAATAGACGATATTATTCACGCCTTTTCCGAGGCCCAGAAGGCGCACTATCGCGCCGACCCCAGGCTGATTGTGGTGCACGCGCAAATGGCGCGGGATGATCAGTTGGCGCGTATGAAAGCACTGGGAATGACGCCGACGTTTTTCTCCGCTCACACCTATTACTGGGGCGACCGGCACCGGGATATCTTTATGGGCCCGGAACGTGCGGCCAACATGAGTCCCGCCCGGTCTGCCGTCAAACAGGGGCTTCGCTTCAGTACCCATCTCGATACGCCGGTGGTGCCGATGGATCCGCTGCTGGCGGCCTGGTCAGTGGTCAATCGTCAAACCAGCGGCGGCAAGGTGGTCGGCCCGCATCAGCGAGTTGGCGTCGAGCAGGCCCTGCGGGCGATAACCATTGATGCGGCCTGGCAGATTTTTCGCGACCACGAAATTGGTTCCATTACCCCAGGTAAACTCGCCGATCTGGTGGTGTTGGATAAAGACCCGCTGAGTCATGGCAAGACCTTGCGCGACATTAAGGTTGAGCAAACCCTGATTGGCGGCGTGACGGTTTACACCCGCCAGTAAGCACGATGCCGGCAGTTGGTCATTGTCTTAGCACCAGCATTATTTTTTATGCGAAGCCCGGTAGTCTTTAGGCGATGTGCCGGTAACCTTCCTGAACAGACGCGAAAAATACAGTGGGTCATCGTAACCCACCGCGGCGCTCACTGAGCTTATTCGCAGATCGGTGCTGTCCAGCAGCTGGCAGGCTGCTTCTATCTTCATGTGCAGGAAGTGCTTGATCGGCGAGTAGCCGGTAGCGTCTTTGTATTTTGCCGAGAAATGGTATTTTGACAGCTGGCATTCCGCTGCGAGCTCTTCCAGTGACAGCGACTTGTCGAGGTTGGCGCGCATAACATCCTCGATAGCCTGCAGGTTAAAACCGGTCTGGGTATTGTGCTGGGCAGAGCGGTTTTGCAAGGCAATATAACTGAGCATCTGTTTGAGCTGGTTGGCCGCGTGAATAAAGGGCAGCTCCCGGTAGCCGGTTTCACGGACACTCAAAAGGCTCTGAAAATCCCTGATCAGTTTCAGGCGCTTGCTGATGGGCAACACCATTTTGTGGCTGGCGCCGCTGATGAGTCGGACATAATCGCCGGCCTGCTGACCGCTGAAATGACACCAGTAGATGGTCCACGGGGCTTCCCGGCTGGCTTCATAGTAGTGCGGGGTATTGGCGGGAATAAGCAGCAGGTCGCCGGCGGTAATCGTCTGGCTGTGCTGACGGGTTTCAAGCCGGCCTTCGCCGTCAACGCAGAATATCAGCAGGTTGTCGTCATGTTTCTCGCGACCCATGCCGTGTCCTTGCGCGGCGGGGTAGTAGCCAAGGGCTGAGGGGTAGCAGTCTCGCGCCAGCGGGCTATTCTGCAGGGCTTCCAGCAGAAAGCCGGGGGTGACGAAGCGAATGCCGTCTTCGGGCAGTGGCCAATGCGAGGGCTGGCTCATAGGGAGTTCTATCCTTCACTATTCCGCAATATAGTCCATGTAATTAAAAACTTCGTCAATATCAATGGGAAAGTACGCTTGCTAGAGTCGCAATCATTGACCAATCAACCCCTCACAGGTGATGCAATGAGCAAGCGTGTACCCCTTTTTCTCAATGGCCAGTTTGTCGACAGCAAATCGGCTCAGACCCTGCCAGTCATCAACCCCGCCACTCAGGGCGTGCTCGCGGAAGTGCCCTTCGCCACATCGGATGAGGTTGAACAGGCCATTCAAGGCGCCGCCGAAGCCTTTAAAACCTGGCGCAATGTCCCGGTCCCGGAGCGGGCCCGTTTGATGCTGCGTTATCAGGCTCTGCTGAAAGAGCACCACGACGAGCTGGCAGAAATTCTTGCAGAAGACAACGGTAAGACCTTTGAGGACGCCAAGGGTGACGTGTGGCGTGGTATCGAAGTGGTTGAGCATGCCTGCAATGTGCCATCGCTGCTGATGGGCGAAACCGTTGAGAATGTTGCCAATGGTGTGGACACCTACAGCAACGTTCAATCGCTGGGTGTCTGCGTGGGTATTACCCCTTTTAACTTCCCGGCTATGATTCCGCTGTGGATGTTTCCGTTGGCGGTGGCCTGCGGCAACACCTTTGTACTCAAACCTTCCGAACAGGTACCGCTGACCGCTGTGCGCCTGCTGGAGCTGTTTAAGGAAGCCGGCTGCCCTGATGGCGTTGTGCAGATGGTGCACGGTGGCAAGGATCAGGTGGATCAGCTGCTGACGCATCCCACCACCAAAGCCATCTCGTTTGTGGGCTCGGTTCCGGTTGGTGAGCATATCTATCGTACCGGCACCCACCACCTGAAGCGGGTGCAGTGTTTTGCCGGCGCCAAAAACCACATGGTGGTGATGCCCGATGCGGATAAAAATACCGTGGTGAACAACCTGGTAGGCGCCTCAGTCGGTGCGGCTGGCCAGCGCTGCATGGCGATCAGTGTGGCGGTGTTCGTCGGCGACAGCATCCAGTGGGTCGATGAACTCAAGGAGAAACTTGCCAAAGTTCAACCCGGCAACTGGAATGATGCGAGCGCCGGTTACGGCCCGCTGGTCAGTAAGGCCGCTACTGAGCGGGTTAAAGCTTATATCGGCAAGGGCGTTGAAGAAGGCGCCACCTGCCTGCTGGACGGGCGAGACTGCACGGTCGAGGGTTATCCTGACGGTAACTGGGTGGGGCCGACTATTTTTACCGATGTCACCACCGATATGACAATTTACAGGGAAGAGATTTTTGGCCCGGTACTGGTGTGTATGCATGTCAAAACGCTCGGTGAAGCGATTGAATTGATCAATGCCTGCCCCTTCGGTAACGGCACCTCCATCTTTACCAAATCCGGTGCGGCGGCCCGCCGCTACCAGCACGAAATTGAAGTCGGGCAGGTGGGTATCAATATTCCGATTCCCGTGCCGCTGCCGTTCTTCTCCTTCACCGGCTGGAAGGCGTCGTTTATGGGAGATCTGCATGCCTACGGCAAGCAGGCGGTGCGTTTTTATACGGAAACCAAAACCATTACTGCCCGCTGGCCAGTGGATGAGGCGGCGGGTGACCAGCCGAATATGACCATCGCGCTTAAATAGCGGAGGGCTCCATGGATTTCGAACTGAATGAAGACCAGCGCGCCTTCCAGGAAACGGCGCGCCAGTTCGCGCAGGATGTCATGGCGCCCAAGGCGGCGGAATGGGACGCAAAGCAGATTTTTCCCAAAGACGTGCTGCGTCAGGCGGGCGAGTTGGGTTTTATGGGCCTGTACACCCCGCAATCCGAAGGTGGCATTGATCTGTCTCGTCTCGATTCCGCCATTATTCTGGAAGAGCTGGCGGCGGCCTGCCCCTCTACGGCGGCCTATATCAGCATCCACAATATGGCGCTGAATATGGTGGCGCGCTACGGCAGTGAACAGGTGCGAGGGACTTTCTGCCCCGGGCTGACCACCGGTGAGCTGCTTGCTTCCTACTGCTTAACAGAACCCAATGCGGGTTCTGATGCGGGCAACCTGAAAACCCGTGCCGTGCGCGATGGCGAGGTGTACAGGCTCACGGGTAGCAAGGCCTTTATTTCTGGCGCCGGTGATTCCGATGTGCTGGTGGTAATGGCCCGCACCGGTACTGAGGGCCCCAAAGGCATCAGTGCCTTTGCCATTCCCGCCGACGCGCCGGGTATCAGTTATGGCAAGAAAGAAGAGAAGATGGGCTGGAACAGCCAGCCGACTCGCGCCATCAACTTTGATGAGGTTGCAGTGCCCGTGGCCAATCGCCTGGGCGAAGAAGGGCAGGGCTTTGCCATTGCCATGGAAGGACTGGACGGCGGTCGCATCAATATCGCGACCTGCTCGATTGGTGCGGCCCAGGTCTGCCTGCAGTTTGCCTTGAGTCATGTGTCTGAGCGTGAACAGTTTGGTCAGCGTATTGCCGAGTTTCAGAACACTCAGTTCAAGCTGGCGGATATGCTTACCGAGCTGGTGGCTGCACGGCAGATGGTGCGTATGGCGGCTTTCAAGCTCGACAGCAATCACCCGGAAAAAACCGCTTATTGTGCCATGGCCAAACGCTTTGCCACCGATGTTGGTTTTGAAGTGTGCAATCAGGCCCTGCAATTGCACGGCGGTTACGGTTACATTCGGGAGTATCCGGTGGAGCGTTTTCTGCGCGACAGCCGGGTGCACCAGATTCTGGAAGGTACCAACGAAATCATGCGCGTGATTTTGTCGCGCCGAATTCTGATGGAAGGTATGACGGAGATGCTCAGATGACAAAAAGCCCGACACCCAAACTGAAACTGGAGCGCGACGGCCACGTTGCGATCATTACCATCGATAACCCCGCGGCCAACACCTGGGATGGCGACAGCCTGCCCGGGCTGAAGATGATTGTCGATGGCCTGAACAAAGATAAAGACATCTATGCACTGGTAGTGACCGGTGAAGGCGAGAAATTTTTCTCTGCCGGTGCAGACCTGAAAATGTTCGCCGATGGCGACAAGGACAATGCCCGCAAAATGGCCGAAGCCTTTGGAGAGGCCTTTGAAGCCCTTGCGGATTTTCGCGGCGTGGCAATTGCAGCGGTGAACGGTTATGCCATGGGTGGTGGCCTGGAGTTCGCACTGGCCTGCGATATCCGCATTGTTGAAGAGCAGGCGCAGATGGCCTTGCCGGAAGCGCGCGTCGGACTGCTGCCCTGTGCCGGCGGCACCCAGCGTCTGAGCTGGCTGGTGGGCGAGGCCTGGGCGGCGAAGATGATTCTTTGCAACGAGCGAATCAACGCCGCCACCGCTGACAAAATCGGTCTGGCTCAGGAGGTGGTTGCCAAAGGCGATTCGTTGCAGCGCGCAGTAGAGCTCGCACACCAGGTTGCTAAGCAGAGCCCTTCCAGTGTTGCGGCTTGCAAGAAACTGATTCGCGGTGCTCGCGAGCGCGCGATGAACCCGCAATTGCCGCTGGAACGCGAGCTGTTTGTCGATCTGTTCGATACCCAGGATCAGGTGGAAGGTGTACAGGCCTTTCTCGATAAACGTGAACCGGAGTGGAAAAATGCCTGAGCCCGGCCCCGTTATTTTTGAGGAAGTGGACGCCGCCAACGGCAAAGCCATTGGCGTGATAACCCTCAGCGTCGAGAAAACCCTTAACTCTCTGACCCTGCCAATGGTTGATTTGATGCTGGCCCAGTTGCAGGACTGGCAGCACGACGATCGCATTGCTGCGGTCTGGCTGCAGGGCACTGGCGAGAAGGCCTTCTGTGCCGGCGGCGACGTTCAGGAGCTGTATCGTTCGGCGACCAAAACCCCTGGCGGCCCCTGTGTCGAAGCGGAGACTTTTTTCGAGCGCGAGTATCGCCTCGATTACCTGCTTCATATCTATCCCAAGCCGGTGGTGTGTTGGGGCGACGGCATTGTTATGGGCGGCGGCCTGGGTCTGTTTATGGGCTGTAGCCATGCGATTGTTACCGAGAAAACCCGCATCGCCATGCCGGAAATCACCATTGCCCTCTACCCGGATGTGGGAGGCACCTGGTTTCTGAATCGCATGCCGGGGAAAACCGGCCTGTTTGTAGCGCTGACCGCAGCCTCCATCAACGCCGCAGATGTACTCTATGCCGGCATGGCGCGTTACTTTGCCCTGCGGGCCCGCAAAGCGGAGGTTTTCGACCTCGTCAAAGGGCTGGACTGGAAAGCTGATGATGCCGCTAACAAACATCTGCTGACAGAAACGCTGAAATCACACACTGCCGCCAGGGCGACGCAGGAAGATGGCGGTGAGCTGGTCAGTGCGATTGCCGAGCACCGGGAGCTGATCGATCGGGTCTGCAGTGGCGGCGATCTGGAAACGGTGGTTAACAATATTCTCGCTATGGAGTCTGATGACAAATGGCTGGAGAAAGCCAAGGCCAGTCTGGCTCACGGCTCGCCCATCACCGCGCACAATATCTGGCAGCAGCTCAAGCGCGGCGAAGCCCTGTCACTTGAAGAGGTTTTTCAGTTCGAGTTAATGCTGTCGACCACCGTTGTGCGGCACCCTGAATTTGCTGAGGGCGTGCGCGCCTTGCTGATCGACAAAGACAAAACACCCAAGTGGATCTATACCTCAGTTGAGGAAGTCCCGGCAGAGCTGATTGAACAATTTTTCACACCGCCGTGGCCGCAAAATCCGCTGGCGGATATTGCCGAACTGAAGAGGGCCTGACATGAGCACGGTAGCATTTATCGGTCTGGGGAATATGGGCGGCCCGATGGCGCTCAATCTCGCCAAGGCTGGCCATAGCGTCACCGCCTTTGATCTTTCCGACAAGGCGCTGGCTTCGGTCAAAGCAGAAGGCATCAATACTGCCTCGTCGGCACAGGCCGCGATCGAGGGTGTCGACGCCGTTATTTCCATGCTGCCCGCCGGCCAGCATGTCTTGTCGGTTTATCTCGATGAGACCAAGGGCATTCTTAAATCTTTACCCAAAGGCGCAATGGTGTTGGATTGCTCCACCATTGACGCAGAAAGTGCCCGTGAATTGGCAGCAGCTGGGTCGGAGCTGGGAATTGGCGTGATGGATGCGCCAGTATCCGGCGGTGTTGCTGCAGCGAAGGCGGGAACGCTGAGCTTTATGTGCGGTGGCGAGGCCGAAGATTTTGAACGCGCCCGCGCGATCCTGTCGGGCATGGGCAAGAATATTTTTCATGCGGGCGATCACGGCGCGGGGCAGGTTGCCAAAATGTGCAACAACATGCTGCTGGCGATCCATATGATTGGCACCAGCGAGGCGCTGCAGTTAGGAGCGAACAATGGCCTCGATCCCAAAGTACTGTCCGAGATCATGCTGGCCAGCTCCGGGCGCAACTGGTCGCTGGAGGTCTACAATCCCTATCCAGGGGTGCAGGAGAACTCTGCTGCCAGCAAGGGTTACCAGCCGGGCTTTATGGTGGACTTGATGATCAAGGATCTGGGGCTTGCCATGGAAAACAGTATTTCCAGCAAAAGTTCGGTGCCGCTGGGTTCTCTGGCCCGCAGCCTCTACACGGCGCACGGTCTGGCCGGAAACGGACCGAAGGATTTCTCGAGTATTCTCAATCTGTTTCGCACCAACGACTAGATATCATCACGGCCTCCGGCCGGCTTTGCCCGAGCATGCCGAGGCCGATACCTCTTTGCAAACTCACCGATCAGGATAGGGCGCTATGCGCAGGAAAGACCGCGGCTGAATAACTGCTGCTAATCGGGTTTCCAGTGCATGCGACATCGTGTGCCTGTCAGCGCGCCGGGCTTGGTCAGTACTTCCGCGTTCCCGCTAGCCTTGTCGTAATGAATTTGCGGATGGCAGCACTCGGTAAAAATCCGGGTAAATTTTCTGTCGCTTTTTGCGGACAAAACGATTATTTTTTAGCACTATAAAAATGCAACACCAATAACAAAAATATCTGTAAGGGGAAGTATGTCTTCTGATAACTCTCCTCAGGCCAAGCCTGAGCTGTCTCGCCGCCGTTTTCTGAAAAGCTCCGCAATTGTTTCTGCCGCCGCCTGGGTTCCGGCCTTTCGCGTGGGAATTGCTGAGGCGAGCGACTGTGTGCCGCCACCGAACCTGCCTGCGCATCTGAATGTGTTCAAACAGGGGTTTGAGAACTGGTCCAAGGGCATCGTCATCGATTCCCTCTGGACCTGTGCACCGCGTTCAGTACAGGAGTGTGTTGATCTGGTGAACTGGGCCGCGGCGCAGGGCTGGCAGGTACGCCCACGTGGTGCAATGCACAACTGGTCGCCCATTCACGTAACCGCCGATATGGACTGTCAGACGCAGGTGATCCTGCTGAACACGGTTGACTACCTGGCCAATATCAGCATGGATTACGGCCGCGCGCTGCCGGCCGTGCGTGCCCAGGCGGGCGTGTATATGGAAGATCTGCTGGGCTTTGTCGAAGCCCACAACCTGGGGATGACGGCCGTGCCCGCTCCGGGAGATGTCACCGTTGGCGGTGTGCTGGCGGTGGACGCTCACGGTACGGCGGTTCCCGCCGTCGGCGAGCAACGTGCGCCGGGTCACAGCTATGGCAGCCTGTCGAATCTTGTGCTGGAAGTCACTATTGTGGCCTGGGACAAAAAGGCCAACGCCTATACTCTGCAGACCATCGATCGACGCGACCGCGATGCGGCGGCGGTGATTACCAACCTCGGTCGGTTGCTGGTGGTGGAGGCCGTTTTCCAGCTGGGTGAAAATCAAAAGCTGCGCTGCCAGAGCTTCACCGACATTCATGTGGACGAATTGCTGGGGCCGCCGGAAACGAAGGGCCGCACGGTTGCGCACTACCTGGATAAGGCCGGGCGCATGGAAGTCATCTGGTTCCCCTTCACCGACAAACCCTGGTTGAAAGTGTGGAGTGTGGCTCCGAAAAAACCGCTGTTTTCACGCGAAGTGACCGAGCCCTATAACTATCCCTTCTCGGACAATATGCCCGATGAAATTGAAGAAATGGCTCGCTCCCTGACCCGTGACAACAAGGCGTCAACCCCCCTGTTCGGGCAGATGATGTACAACGTCTCCACCGCTGGCCTGCTAGCAACGCAATCGGCGGATATCTGGGGTGACTCGAAGAATGTTCTGCTCTATATCAAGCCGAGCACTTTGCGTATCGATGCCAGCGGCTATGCGGTGCTCACAAGGCGCAGCAATGTGCAGCGGGTAATCCATGACTTTGCCGAAAAATTCAAAGACATGGTGGCGGCCTACGAGGCCATGGGCGAATACCCCATCAATATGCCGGTGGAGATTCGGGTCACCGGTCTCGACCAGCCCGATGAGGTCGATGGTATTTCGGCTGAGGCGCCGATGCTGTCGGCCGTTCGCCCGGTCGAGCAGCACCCGGAATGGGACGTGGCGGTGTGGTTCGATTGCCTGAGCTTCGTCGGTACCGATATGGCACACGCCTTCAACGCCGAGATGGAGCAGTGGTTGCACAGCCGCTTTAAGGGCGATGAGGCCATGGTTAGACCTGAATGGTCCAAAGGCTGGGCTTACCTCCCCGAGGCCGCGTGGACGGATACGGATTATCTGTCGCGTGTAATTCCCCAAGGGCACAGCGATGGTCGGCCCCAGAGTTCAGGGTGGAACGCCGCGATCAGGCGTCTGGATAAACTTGATCCCCTGCGGGTTTTCACCAACGACTTTATCGACGCTCTGATGCAGCAGCGCTAAGCAACCGGCCGGGCGCGAACCGCCCGGCACATCATCGCCGTTTAGCGGTATTGATAGTTGTGAACGCTCGCGTCGTGATCCCACAAATCTTCGCCGGCCACCAGCGCCGTGTAATCGGAAGGTGCGGGCGGCTGGTTAGCCTCATCAATCAGAATATCCCAGGCCAGCACAGCTTTGCCATCCGCTTCCGGGCAGTCTGCCAGGGGCTGACAAACGGCCTTGCCATTCACCGCAGCGACCGGGGCCGACAGGCCGATATCCGGGCGATTGACCAGTAAGCCCAGCACGCCCAGCGCTTCATCGTCCAGAGCGTCACAGTCTTCAATCCAGAAACGGCCGTGGCTGTCACTGAGTTTTGCGGTGCCGAATTTTACATACTCCTGCGGCAGGTAGGGATCGACCTGCAGTAGTTTCAGGATCGCCTCCATATCATCGCCGGCAATGCCCATCACGCGGCGCAAGCGGTGAATATAGACGGGCGCCATGGCGCGCCATTGTTCAGCGGTCATGCTCCAGGCCGCTTCCTCGCCGTGATCGCGCATGATGGAGGTATAGCAGGCTCGCTGCAGCAGGTGAACGTCCAGCGAAAACTCCTTGCACTGCCGGGCCAGTACCGGATGCGCCAGATCTTCCAGCCTAAAGTCGGGTTTCAGCGGACCGCTGTAATCCATCATGCCATCGTCGGCAGAGTCGATAGGGGCAAATTCAAAACTGGCGGCGCGTGATCGTTTTACCTGCGGCAGTACCTCACAGTCTTCCACCAGAACCAGATCGTCCCCGAGAAAGACCTCCCAGCGGCAGGGCCCCTCGGCCGGCACTTCACCGTGGGGCGGGCGGAATATTGGGCGGCAGCGAGCGCGCTGGTTTACCGCCATGACCGTAGCATCGAAGGTCGGATCTTCCATGTGATGGCAGATCTGCGTCTCGGATTTGGGGTCGGCATTGGTCAGGCGACGCACGTGGTTATAAGCGCCGCAGTAGGGCAGCCAGAACTGCCCTTTTTCGGGTGACTGCAGGGCAAAGTGAAACTGCAGGAAGGTGTGGGGCGCGCCAATGTCGAACTGAAAGGCCTTGAGAATGGTTTCCACATTGTCGCCACCGATATTGAGCAGCGAGCGGTTGCGGTAATTGTAGATTGGGCTTGAGCCCATCCACTCATCGCAGGCCGCCTGGGTCTGGGCACTCATGCCGTAGGTCATGGCCAGTTGCGGCATGATGGCCCGATCGTGAATATGGTTGGCCAGCATGACTTCGCGTCCGTACCAGGCAAGGGTTGAGTGGTCCAGATCGGTCAGCTTGAAATCGGGGCGGTAATCACCGCTGTAGTCTGCTTTCATGTCTTTATTATCCGCGTGTGGAGTGGCTGGCTGATTTCATCTATTAAGGTAACAGGTATTGACCATATATTAAAATGGATATTTACTAAAATTGCTTTTGTATGCTAGCGTGTCCGGGAGTTTCAGCGCACACCAACGATAAGGTAATTCAGAATGACTCAAGTGGGATATATCGGTCTGGGCAATATTGGCAAGCCCATGTGCTCCGTGCTGATAAAAAACGGGGCCCAGAAGGGCATTCAGGTAACGGTGTTTGATGTAGTTGCAGAGCCCGTGGCTGAAATGGTCGAGTTGGGGGCGAAGGCTGCTGATTCCGTTGCCAGCCTTGCCGCCGAGTGCGACGTGATCGGCGTTTGTGTTCGCGATGACAAGGACGTGGACGCCATTCTCTACGGTGACGAGGGCATGCTCACCAATGGCCGTTCCGGTGCCGTTATCGCGATTCACAGTACCGTGACCCGAACCAATATGCTTCGTTGGGCCAAAGATGCGGCAGAGTTTGATATTCACGTGATCGATGCGCCGATTACCGGTGGTGCCTCTGGCGCGGCAGACGGCAGCCTGTGCATTATGGTGGGCGCTGAGGAAGCCGCCTTGGGAAAAGCCCTGCCGATGCTGGAATGCACCTCGAAGCGTGTAGTACACGGCGGCAAAGTGGGTTCCGGTGTGGTCTTGAAGCTGGCCAATAACCTGATGACCTACGCCGCCTTTACCGCGGTCAGCGAGGGTGTCGCGCTGATCAAAAAAGCGGGCCTTAATCCGGAAGACCTGTACGCGGTTGGCGACGTCAACGGCATTATCACGCCATCGGCCAAGCAGTTCATCACCGGTCGTGAGGGGCTGTTGGCTGGCTGTACCGAAGAGCAGATGGACGAGTTTTTTGGCCCCTTTGCCGGGCTGGGAGAAAAAGATCTCGATCACGCGCTGGCGCTTTGCCGAGAGCTGAATCTGGAGCTGCCGGCGACCGAGACGGTTAGAAAAAATATTCGCCAGACCTTTTTGAAAGGCCAGGTTTGAAAGAATAGGCTTGAAAGAACAGGCTTGGTTTTTTCGCCGCATATGAACCGGGCGCCCGGCGCCTACCTATCGACAAGGATCCTCTTTTATGACGCAACCGACTTACGGTGAGCAGCGCCTCTACATCAATGGCGAACTCGTTGACGCCGATCAGGGCCGCACTTATGAGAATATCAATCCAGCGACCGAAGAAGTCCTCGGTGTCGCCGCCGATGCCAGCCTCAGCGATGCCGAGACCGCCTTGGCGGCGGCGCGGCAGGCGTTTGATTCAAGCGACTGGGCGAGCAATCACGCGCTGCGTTTGAAAGTACTGCGGCGCTTCGTGGAAGTGATGCAGGAAAATATTGAGGAACTGCGTCAGGCCTCCCAGCGCGAAGTCGGTGCTACTCGCTGTTTTGCCCTCGGTCCCCAATGTGACGGCCCGGTTTCCATGGCCAGCTGGCCGTTGGATTTTCTGGAAAAATTTCAGTGGGAGCGAGAGATAGGCGAGTACGAGGTAATGGGCATCAAGAGCAAGCGCATCGTCTGGAAAGAGGCGGCAGGTGTGGTTGCGGCGATTACGCCATGGAATTTCCCGATCCAGATTAATCTCGCCAAGTGCATGCCGGCGCTGGCGGCGGGGTGCACGGTTGTTTTGAAAGCTGCACCGGATACGCCATGGACTTCGAGCCTGCTGGGGCGCTACGCCAAAGAAGCGGGCCTGCCCACAGGGGTGTTTAACGTACTGACCGCCTCTGACCCGGCGGAAATCGGTAATTTCCTGACCACCGACCCGCGCGTCGATGTGGTGTCCTTTACCGGCTCAACAGCGGTCGGCAAACATATCATGAAAAATGCAGCCGACACGGTTAAGCGAGTTTTCCTGGAGCTGGGTGGCAAGTCGGCCATGGTGATTCTCGACGACGCCGATCTGGCCAGCTCCCTGTTCGGGGTATTTTCCATTGGCGCCCACGCGGGGCAGGGCTGTGCGATCACCACTCGCCTGTTGATTCCGAAATCGAAGCAGGCCGAGGCCGAGGAACTGCTGAAATCCTATATCGGAATGTTGGGCTACGGTGACCCCGAGAGCGAGGCCGATATGATGGGGCCGCTGATCAACGCGAAACAGCGCGCCCGCGTACTGGCCTATATCGAGAAGGGCAAGGAAGAGGGTGCTCGGCTGCTGTTGGGCGGCGGTCGTCCGGCCCATCTCGACAAGGGCTACTACGTTGAACCCACCGTGTTCGTCGACGTGGACAACAGTATGACCATTGCCCAGGAAGAAATCTTTGGCCCGGTCCTGGCTGTGATTGCCTATGAGGATGAAGCGGATGCTCTGCGTATCGCCAACGACTCCCCCTACGGCCTGTCGGGGGCGGTCTATTCCGCCAGCGAAGAGCGCGCCCTGAATTTTGCCCGCAAGGTGCGCACCGGCACCATGAACGTCAACGGCGGTAATTTCCTCGGTCCCGATGCGCCCTTTGGTGGCTACAAGGAAAGCGGCGTCGGCCGGGAAATGGGACCGGAAGGCTTTGAGGAGTATCTGGAAACCAAAACGGTGGCGATCGCAGTATGAGCCAGTTGATCGAAAACCATGTCTATGTGGTGACCGGCGCGTCCCGGGGCTTTGGTCTGGCCATCGCCAAAGAGCTGGTCAGTCGTGGCGCCAAGGTCGGCCTGCTGGCCCGTGACGAGGCGAAGCTGGCGGAAGCCGTCGCTGAGTTGGGTAATGACAAGGCCCATGCCTTTTTGGCCGATGTCACTGACTCCGATGCTGTGACAAAAGCCATTGCGGCGGTGTCTGAGCATTTTGGTCGGCTCGACGGGCTGATTAACAACGCGGGAGTTGCCAGGCCGGGCTTGGTTGCGCAGTACAGCGATGAGGATATTCGTGCCCAGCTGGACATTAATATTGCCGGTGTGATTTATGCCTGCCGGGCGGCGATTCCACTGCTGCAGGGCTCGCCCAACCCGCGTATTGTCAATATCAGCTCCGCCAGCGCGTATCACCACGACGAGATGCTGGGGCTGTCGCTTTACGCGGCGAGCAAGGCCGCGGTCGAGCGCCTGACTCGCGATCTGCGGCGGGAGATGCAGGAGAAAGAGATCGGCGTCACCCTGCTGCGCCCGGGCGCAGCGGCCACGGAATTCGCCGCGGGCTGGGATTTCGACAAGCTCAAATCCGGCATTGAGCTGTGGCACAAGCGCTGTGGCCCGCATATGGATTTTGGGATGGATGTCAGCCACGTCGCCGAAGCGGTGGCTTTTTGCCTCGGCATGGATCCCGGGGTGTCGGTCGATGAGCTGGAAATCAGGCCCAATCGCCTGATGGACAAGATCCGGTTGTAAGCCTGATGCGACAGGGCCTGTTCCACGGGCTCCTTTTTGTCTGCGGCCGTTTTCGGGGGCTTGAATTCACCGCCCCAGCCCCCATATCCCCCCTCACTAACTCTTTTAATCCTATAACAGAGATCGAGGGCCCTTTATGTCTGCCACGTCTGCCACCGCTGCAAAGGAAACCATGGGCTTCCAGACGGAAGCCAAGCAACTGCTGAAATTGATGATTCACTCCTTGTACAGCAACAAGGAGATCTTCCTGAGAGAGCTGATATCCAATGCCTCGGACGCCGCTGACAAGCTGCGCTTTGAATCGCTGGAAGCCCCTGAGCTTCTTGAGGAAGACCCGGATCTCAAGATTACCGTGGTGACCGATAAAGACGCCAAGACCATTACCATCACCGATAACGGCATCGGCATGTCGAAGGACGAGGTTATCCAGAATCTGGGTACCATCGCCCGCTCAGGCACCGCGGAATACCTGAAAAACCTCACCGGTGACAAGAAAAAAGACGCCCAATTGATCGGTCAGTTCGGGGTTGGTTTCTATTCGGCCTTTATCGTGGCCGACCGGGTCGAGGTCTTTACCCGCCGCGCCGGCTTGCCGGCCAGCGAAGCGGTTCACTGGGAGTCTGCCGGTGAGGCGGATTTCTCGATCGAGCCGCTAGAGCGCGCCGAGCGCGGTACTCAGGTGGTGCTGCATCTGCGCGACGATTCGCTGGATTTCGCGGATGAGTGGCGCGTGCGCTCGGTGATCAAGAAATACTCCGACCACATCTCGCTGCCGGTGATGATGTACAAATCCCAGACTGAGGAAGAAATCAAGGAAGGTGCGCTGCCCGAGCTGGAAGCCATCAACGAGGCGACGGCCCTGTGGGTGCGCAATCGCAGTGAGGTGAAGGACGAAGAGTACATCGAGTTTTACAAACATATTTCCCACGATTTCAACGAGCCGCTCACCTGGAGTCATAACAAGGTCGAAGGCAAGCTCGAGTACTCCAGCCTGCTCTACATTCCGGAGAAGGCGCCCTTCGATATGTGGAACCGCGATGCCAATCGCGGGGTGAAGCTCTACGTACAGCGCACCTTTATCATGGACGAGGCGGAACAGTTCCTGCCGCTGTACCTGCGCTTTGTAAAAGGCGTGGTGGATTCCAATGATCTGTCATTGAATGTCTCCCGAGAGATTCTGCAGAAAGACCCCAACGTCGACTCCATGAAGGCGGCTTTGACCAAGCGTGTACTCGACATGCTGGAAAAACTGGCGAAGAAAGAGCCGGAGAAATATCAGACCTTCTGGAAGACCTTTGGGCAGGTATTGAAAGAGGGGCCGGCGGAAGATTTCACCAACCGCGAGAAAATCGCCAAATTGTTGCGCTTTGCTACCACCCACGACAACAAGCCCGAACAGACCCACTCGCTGGACGAGTACATCGCTCGCATGAAAGAAGGTCAGAAAGAGATCTTCTATGTGGTGGGTGAGTCTCATGTGATGGCCAGCAACAGCCCGCACCTGGAAGTGTTCCGCAAGAAGGGCATTGAAGTGCTGCTGCTCTCTGACCGCGTCGACGACTGGCTGATGAACCAGCTCGGCGAGTACGACGGCAAGCAGTTCAAAGATGTCGGTCGCGGCGAACTGGATCTGGGTGAGCTGGACGCGGAAGAAGAGAAGAAAGAAAAGGAAAAGCTGGCCGAAGAGCACAAGGGTCTGGTCGAGCGTGTACAAGGTATTCTCGAAGGAAAGGTGCAGGAAGTGCGCGTCACCAACCGCCTGACCGATTCGCCCGCCTGTCTGGTCGTGGGTGACTACGACCTGGGTATGCAGATGAAGCGTATTCTGGAACAGGCCGGCCAGGACGTACCTGACAGCAAGCCGATTTTTGAGCTGAACCCCGAGCACCCGCTGGTGCAGAAGCTGGACAAGGAAGCAGACGAGGACCGCTTCGGTGATCTGGTGGAGATCCTGTTTGATCAGGCGCACCTGGCCGAGGGTGCCGATATCGACGATCCCAGTGCCTATATCCGCAAGCTGAACAAGCTGCTTCTGGAGCTGTCCCGCTAGCCATCTCGCTATGTCGGTTCACGCCTGCAACGCTGTTGCCGGCGTGAACCCGGTCTGCGAATAAATCCCCAATTCCCTGTGGTAGACTGCCTGCCACAGCGGCAGAGTTAAGAATAAATCATGTCCGAGAAGTCCTATCGCGTTGCCGTGCTTGGCGGCGGCAGTTTCGGTACCGCCATTGCCAATATCGTGGCTGACAACGGTCACGAGGTGCAGCTTTGGTTGCGCAGTGAAGAGCGTGCCCTTGAAATCAACCAGCATCAGGTCAACGAGGTCTACCTGCCGGGAATCAGCCTGAACCCGTCTTTGCGGGCAACCACCGATCTGGCGGAAGCGGTTCAAGCCGCCGATGTGGTCTTTATGGCGGTGCCCAGCAAATCCTGTCGCGAAGTGTCGCGCACCCTGGCCGGGCTGCTCAGTGACGACTGCATACTGATCAGTACCACCAAGGGTATCGAAGCCGACGGCGATGACTTCAAGCTGATGAGTCAGGTGATTCACGAGGAGCTGCCCAATGCTCGCCTGGGTGTAATGAGCGGCCCCAATCTGGCCAAGGAGCTGGCCGAACGACAGATTACCGCCACGGTAATCGCCAGTCGTGACAGCGAGGTGACCGACACCATTCAGCGTTTATTGCAGTGCAGTTATTTCCGCGTGTATGCCGGTGAAGATACCTTTGGCCTTGAATTGTGCGGCGCCCTGAAAAACGTCTACGCCATCTGCTCAGGTATCGCAGCCGCCATGGGCGTGGGCAGTAATACCCAGAGTGTGTTGATTACCCGCTCGCTGGCCGAGATGTGTCGTTTCGCGGTGAAAAAAGGCGCCGACCCCATGACCTTTATGGGGCTTGGTGGGGTAGGTGATTTGTTTGTCACCTGTACCTCGCCGCTGAGTCGCAACTATCGGGTTGGCTACGCACTGGGGCAGGGCAAGGATCTGGAGGCGGTCGTGGCTGAGCTCGGTCAGGTGGCTGAAGGGGTGAATACGCTCAAGCTGTTGTATGCCCAGGCTGAGAAGCTGGATGTGCATATGCCCTTGGCGCGTGGTCTGTATGACATTATCTATAACGGACAATCCCTGGATAAAGTGGTGGCTACGATGATGAGCGCCGATCAGACCCGGGATGTAGATTTCAGTCTGCGCTGATGGAATGCGTTTTCGTTCGTCACGGCGAGGCCTCCATGCGGGCAAACAGTGACCGCGAGCGCTGTCTTACTCCCGCAGGTCTTTCTCAGGTCACTGTGGCAGCAACCTGGCTCAACGCCAACTGGCAGCCAGAGTGCATTCTTGTCAGTCCCTTTGTTCGAGCCCAGCAGAGCGCCGAGGCGTTCCTATCTTTTTACCCGCAGGCTAAAGCGCAAAACAGCGAAGCGCTGACGCCGGACGTGTCATTGGAAGAGTTGCAAGAGGCAATCGCCCGGACGGCTGTGGATCGGGTGCTTTTGATCGGTCACAACCCTCTGTTCAGCAATGCGCTTTCCTGGTTCTGCGGCGACGAGCTTCGGGAAGTGATGGCACCGGCCAGTATGGCATTGGTCGACTTGCCCGTGGTGGCCCGCGGCGTCGGGCGCTTGCGTTGGCTACGCCATGCCCCTAATTACCAGACAATTGCGAGCTGCCAGTGAACGTACAGGAAAAAGTATTTGATATTGACGGCTTGAAAGTGTGTGGGCGCTGGTGGCGGGGAGACGCTCGCTCGACAGATTCAGAGCCTGTGCTGGCGGTGCACGGCTGGCTCGATAATGCGGCAAGTTTTAACGCGCTGGGTGAAGCGGGTTTGCCGCTGCTGGCGCTCGATATGCCCGGCAATGCGCACAGCGATGACCGACCTGCGCATGCCACCTACAATATCTGGGATGACCTGCCGGTGCTGCTGGCGGTGGCGGACCGGATGGGCTGGGAACGATTCAATCTGCTGGGCCATTCGAGAGGGGCGATGATGTCCATGTTGCTGGCCGCCAGTTGTCCCGAGCGGGTAAAACGTTTGATCTGCCTTGACGGCCTGGTGCCGATGGCCGTTTCCATCGAGCAGTCCCCAAAGCAACTGGGTGACTTTCTGCGCGATGCCAAAGCGCTTTCTACCAAGCCCGGCAAAGTCTACCCAACACTGGATGAACTTATCGCGCTGCGCCAGCGCACTACCGGCATGAGCGAAGCCGCGACCCGGGTGCTGGCCGAGCGCGGTGCAAAAGCGGTGGCGGGCGGTTGGCTTTGGCGAGCCGATCAGCGGCTCAAGGGCGCTTCGGCGTTCAAGCTATCCACGGCGCATATTGAGGCTTTTCTGAAGGCCCTGGTGCCGCCGGTGCTGTTGATCGTGGCGGAAAAGGGCTACGCCCAGTTTCCGGAGCTGAATGAATTGATCAGCCTGATTCCGCAGTGTCAGCTTGAAAGCCTCCCGGGCGGTCACCACTTTCACATGGAGGACGGCGCGGCTACTATTGCCAAGCTGATCCGAGAGTTTCTGGCACAGGAGAAGAGCTAACATGATCGAGTTGTATACTGCAGCAACCCCCAATGGCTGGAAGGCCTCCATCGCGCTGGAAGAGTTGGGCTTGCCCTATGAGTTGAAGGCTATTGCGCTGGACAAGAACGAACAGAAAACGCCGGAGTTTCTCGCGATCAATCCCAACGGTCGTATTCCCGCGATTATTGATCGCGATGCGGATATCACCGTGTTTGAATCCGGCGCTATTTTGCAGTACCTCGCAGAGAAGACCGGCAAGCTGATGCCCGCTGACCCGAAGGGTAAATACAGTGTCATTCAGTGGCTGATGTTCCAGATGGGCGGTGTCGGCCCGATGCAGGGTCAGGCCAATGTTTTTTACCGCTATTTCCCCGAAAAAATTCAGCCCGCCATTGACCGCTATCAGCATGAAACTCGCCGTTTGTACGAAGTGCTGGATGGCCGGTTAAAGGGCCGCGACTGGCTGGCGGATGACTACAGTATTGCCGATATCGCCAACTTTACCTGGGTGCATGTGCACTTCTGGGCGGGCGTGGAAGTCGAGGGACTGGAGAACCTGCAGGCCTGGATGGAGCGTATGCGCTCGCGGTCGGCGGTTCAGAAGGGGCTGAACGTTCCTCCGCCTGCGGTTGATCTGTCACAGGCGTCGGACGAAGAGGCAAAGAAATTTGCGGAAAAAGCCGCCGATATGCTGACTCGCTAGCGGCTGCCGGATATCAGCGACAGAAACTCCTGGCGGGTTGCCTGATTACTCTGGAACTCGCCGAGCATGGCGGAGGTGCGCATGATGGAATTTTGCTTTTCCACACCGCGCATCATCATGCACATGTGTTTGGCTTCGATGATAACGCCAACTCCGGCGGCGTTGGTGACTTCCTGAACGGTCTGCGCGATCTGGGTGGTCAGCTGCTCCTGGATCTGCAGGCGGCGGGCAAACAGGTCGACTATCCGAGCGACCTTGGACAGGCCCAGAACCTTACCTGAGGGAATGTAGGCCACATGAGCCTTGCCGATAAAGGGCAGCAGATGGTGCTCGCATAGCGAGTAAAGCTCGATATCTGAGACAATCACCATCTCGTTGCAGTCGGATTCAAACAGTGCGTTGTTTACAACGTCATCCACCTTGCGGCGATAGCCTTCGGTCAGAAACTGGAAGGCCTTGGCGGCGCGTTTGGGTGTGTCGACAAGACCGTCCCGTTCCAGATCTTCTCCCACACTTTTGATGATTTCGGCAAAGGCTTTTTCCACTGTACTGTCCGACGGCTGATCAAAGGGAAAGCGATGGTAGCAAAAGCGTACAGGGCTGACCATTACTGTCCGGTTAGCCGCACGGGTTTGCGGGTATAAAATAGAGTAAACTGGCGACCTTTTGTGCAAGGAACTCCCATTTCAATGAGTCGGGAACTCGAAACAGTCAGAGACTATCTGCGCTGGATTATTTCACGCTTTAACGATGCGGGCCTTTACTACGGCCACGGCACGGACAATGCCCAGGACGAAGCCTGGTATCTGGTCTGTGGCGCCTTGAAGCTGCCCTTTGACCTGGATGGCCGCTTGCTCGACGGCCGCCTGACAGAAGCAGAGCGGCAGCGACTGGAGCAACTGGTTGAGCGGCGCATCAGCGAGCGCGTCCCCGTAGCCTATCTGGTGGGCGAGGCCTGGTTCGCAGGTCTGCCCTTTAATGTGGATGAGCGTGTTCTGGTGCCGCGCTCGCCCATGGCCGAATTGATCGACGTCGGCTTTCAGCCCTGGCTGGGCGATGTCGAACCCGAGCACATTCTGGACTTGTGCACCGGCAGCGGTTGTATCGGTATTGCCTGTGCCTTTGCCTTTCCCGAGGCGCGCGTGGTGTTGAGCGATGTATCGGCGGATGCCCTGGCAGTGGCCCGCAGCAATATCGAACGCCACAGCTTGTCAGACCGTGTGACGGCGCTGCAGTCGGATGTGTTTGCGGGCCTCGAAGCTCAGCGCTTTGATCTGATTGTTTCCAATCCGCCGTACGTAGATGCTGAAGATCTGGCTGGCATGCCCGCCGAGTATCACGCCGAGCCGGCGCTTGGCTTGGGCTCGGGGGATGACGGCCTGGATATTACCCGCCGAATTCTGCAGCAGGCAGCAAGGCACCTGAACGAGGGTGGTTTGCTGGTGGTGGAAGTCGGCAACAGCGGGCGGGCGCTGGACGAGGCCTTCCCGGAGCTGCCGTTAACCTGGGTGGAATTCGAGCGCGGCGGCCACGGCGTGTTTGTGATTTCAAAGGATGATCTGCCTGCACTCTGACGGGGGCGGGCGATTCACGTATAATTAATTCCTTTTGCGATTGGCTGTGAGAGCGCGATGTCCGGCAATACCTTCGGAAAACTGTTTACCCTTACCACCTTTGGTGAAAGCCACGGTCTGGCACTGGGCGCTGTGGTGGATGGCTGTCCGCCGGGGCTGGAGCTAACCGAAGCTGATCTGCAGCGCGATCTCGATCGCCGCAAGCCGGGCACCTCACGCTATACCACCCAGCGGCGCGAGGATGATGAGGTCAAGATCCTGTCTGGCGTGTTTGAGGGCAAAACCACGGGTACGTCGATCGGCCTGTTGATAGAGAATACCGATCAGCGCTCCAAGGACTACAGCAAGATCAAAGACCGCTTCCGGCCGATGCACGCCGACTACACCTACACCCACAAATACGGTGTGCGCGACTATCGCGGCGGTGGCCGTTCGTCTGCCCGTGAAACCGCCATGCGGGTTGCCGCTGGCGCGATCGCAAAAAAATATCTGCACCAGCGCTGTGGCATCGAGGTGCGCGGCTACCTCTCTCAGCTCGGGCCAATCAGTATTGATTCGGTCGACTGGGATGTGGTGGAAACCAACCCTTTCTTCTGCCCAGACGCAGGCAAGATCGAGTCGATGGAAGGCTTTATGCAGCAATTGCGTAAAGACGGCGATTCGATCGGCGCGCGGCTCACGATTGTCGCCAGCAATGTACCGCCAGGTCTCGGTGAGCCGGTATTTGACCGTCTCGACGCAGAGCTGGCCCATGCGCTGATGGGCATTAATGCGGTGAAGGGCGTTGAGATTGGCGCCGGTTTTGACGCGGTGGTAGCGCGCGGTAGTGAACACCGGGATGAAATTTCTCCCGCTGGATTCAAAAGCAATAACGCCGGTGGCGTGCTGGGCGGAATCAGCTCGGGGCAGGATATTGTGGCCTCCATCGCCTTGAAGCCCACCTCCAGTATTTTGATTCCCGGCGAAACCATCGATGTTGATGGCAAGGCGGTGGATGTTGTTACTACTGGCCGCCACGACCCCTGCGTGGGCATTCGCGCGGTACCCATCGCCGAAGCCATGGTGGCACTGGTGCTGATGGATCACTTCCTGCGCCATCGCGGCCAGAATGCCGATGTCCAGGTGGCGACGCCCGCTGTGCCAGGCAAGGCGCCCGGACAAGCTGCTACCGACTGAGGTATGCCGCTTCCCTACGGACGCCTGTCGGCCTTTTATTTTGCCTACTTCGGCCTGCTCGGTGCCTGGCTTCCCTACTGGGGGCTTTACCTCCAGGAGCTGGGGCACAGCGCAGTAGCCATCGGCGCACTGTCTTCCGCGGTGATGGCGACCAAGGTGGTGGCGCCAAGCCTTTGGGGCTGGTTGGCGGACAGAACCGGCAAGCGCTCCTTCATTATTAGGCTCGGCTCCTTTCTCGCGTTGCTTATTTTTCTCGGCGTGTTTTATCGTAGCGATTTCTGGTGGCTGATGGCCATTGTGGTCGGCTACAGTTTTTTCTGGAACGCGGTGCTGGCCCAGTTTGAGGTCG
This sequence comes from Spongiibacteraceae bacterium, assembly GCA_002710725.1. Lineage (GTDB taxonomy): Bacteria > Pseudomonadota > Gammaproteobacteria > Pseudomonadales > Spongiibacteraceae > Litorivivens. The sequence continues at coordinate 533 of PAKT01000064.1, read as the reverse complement.
TTACGCTTTCCCACCTTGAAGGGCAGTACCACCGCTACAGCCTGATTCGTGTTTGGGGCTCGGTGGGTTTTATTGTCACCGTGGCCGGGGTCGGCGCCTTTCTCGATTATTTTTCCATTGGTTTGCTGCCGTGGATTTATGTGCTGCTGCTGGGCGGTATCTGGCTCAGCAGTCTGACGGTGTCGGAAAAACCTGGCAGTGATCAGCGCGACCAGCGCGAAAGCAGCCTTTGGACCATTGTTTCTTCGCCAACGGTTATCGCCTTTCTACTGATCTGCGCGCTGTTACAGGTGTCGCATGGCCCGTACTACACCTTTTTCAGTATTCACCTTGAGGCTCTGGGCTACAGTAAGACGGTCACCGGCATGCTCTGGTCGCTGGGCGTACTTGCGGAAGTTGTGTTGTTTCTGGTGATGCACCGGGTGATGGCGGGTTTCAGTCTGCGCAATATCATGCTGGTGAGCCTGACATTGTCGGTATTGCGCTGGGGACTGATTGGCTATTTCGCGGATAACGCGGTAATCCTGTTTTTT
>PAKT01000063.1 GCA_002710725.1 Spongiibacteraceae bacterium | reverse complement strand
GGTCAGCTGGGCCTGAATAACCCGGCGGTTGGTGGCGTCGTCCTCCACCACCAGCACCCGGCAATTTTCGGCCTCGCTATCTTTTGGGTCATCGGAATCCGGGTTCAGCGTATTGTTGAGCCGCTCGCTGAGCATGGCCGAGGCAAGTCGCACACCTTCGGTGAGGGTGTCGGGGCTGAGGGCCTCCAGATCGATGCTGATCGCGTCCTGCATGTCGTAGCGCGGCTGCTTGCGGCGACCGCGGGTGATCACCAGATTTTTAACGTTGTCGAAGTCGATATAACGGCGGCGCAGGGCATCCAGCGACAGCTCATCATCGCCGCTGTCCTCGATTACCACCGCACGGCGCCGGTCGCGCTGCAGTATATCCCGCGCCTGAGGCCAGTCCGGTGCGGTGACCACTTCGAGCTGTTTCTTCTCTCGCAGGGCATTGAGGCTGCCGGCCAGGGCAGCGCTGGGCTCCCCTATCAACAGGCAGTAGTAGTCATGGGGGTTGTCCAGCGGCCGGTCGGGGCGCGGCTGCGGTGTATCATCTATATGCGCGATCGCACAGAATTCACCGGTTTCTATATCGAGCAGGCGCAGGGCCTCGACAAAGGCATCCCGGGTAAGCTGGTCGAGGGTGATCAGGCCACTGCGATGGCGGCGCGGCAAACGCCGGCGGCCACGGGTAATGGCGATGGTACAGGGCAGCAGGCCGGAGGGCAGGTAGCGGCGTAAGGCCTGCAGGTCCGGTTCTTCGTTGCCGCAATCGTAGACCAGGCAAGCCTCTTGCAAACCCGCCATGCGAGCCCCCGCAGCAGCCAGATCGGGCTGGATTTCAGCGGACAGCCCGGCCTCAACGAACCAGGCCTGCAGCACTGCAGAAGGAATCTCGGGGCTGTCCACAATCACCGCCCGCTGCCAGCGGCTGACCACCACAGAACGCTGCACAGCCTGCTCGATGCGGGTGGGAATCGCGACCGTAAAGCGGGTTCCGTGGCCTGGTTCACTGTCAAAATCAATTTCGCCGCCCATAAGATCGACCAGCCGCTTGCAGATAGCCAAGCCCAGACCAGTACCACCAAAATCGCGGGTGGTTGAGGATTCCGCCTGGGTAAAGGGATTGAACAGCTTGTCTTTGTCACCGGCCCTGATGCCGATACCGTTGTCGATAACCGTTATTTCAAGCTTCGGTGAGGGCGCATCAGCCACCCGGTAGCGCACCGCCACCCGACCGCGTTCGTCGCCGCGCTTCTGGCTGAATTTGACGGCGTTGCCCAACAGATTGAACAGGATCTGACGGATACGGGTTTCATCACCGATGATCAGGCGGGATGCGGTATCGGCGCACTGCACCTGTATGGTCACGTTTTTGCGGTAGGCGGTTTCGGTCATTGAATCCACCACCCCCTGGACCATCAGCGCCGGATCAAAGGGCGACAGCTCCAGTTCAAGCCGCTCCGCCTCGATTTTGGAGAAATCGAGAATATCGTCGATCAGACTCAGCAGCAGCTTGGCCGAACGATCAACTGTGGTCAGCATATCGCGCTGGTAGCGGTTCAGGGCAGTGCCCTTGAGCACATCGACCATACCCAGCACGCCGTTCATGGGGGTGCGGATTTCGTGGCTGACGGTGGCCAGAAAGCGGGATTTGGCCAGATTGGCAGACTCCGCATCGTCCCGGGCCTGGCGCAACTGGCCTACTTTCTGACGCAGAGAAGCGGTTTTGCGTTTGACCTCGTCGCGCAGACGCAGGGCCTCGCCGCTGGCGGTCAGTGCAGAAAATAGCATGATAAAGGCGAAGATCATCGAGGTGAACATCAATGCCTGGCGATAGCTGCTGTCCCGGTCAAAGGCGGTAAAGTTGAGCGGGGCTACCTGCACGCGCCAGCCGAGGCCGTCCAGTTCGAGCGACTGTTCAATCAGAATGTGCGCTGGCCATAGCACGGCAGGAGCGGTTTCAACAAGGGCTGCACCGCCGTCCTCCTCAACAATCCGAAGATGGACGTTCTCGCGCCGCGCTGCCGCCGTTATAGCGCTGAAAAAATCGCCCAGCGTGTAAACCCCCACCACAAAACCCACTACGTTGTCGGCCTTGGCGTCGCGGCCGTAGACCGGTTGAAAGGCGAGGTACCCCTGGGTGCTGTCGGGGCTGCCGTCCGCCATAAAGCGGTAGATGGTATCCCGGGCCAGATGGGTTCTGCCGGTCGCCATTACCTGCTGCATCGCGCGCCGGCGAGCCGGGCGGGACCAGTGATCAAAACCGACCACCTCGCGGCTAAGCTGCCGGCTATAGGCCATGATTTCGCTGTCGCCCGACAGGGGGATAGACGCCAGGATGGGGTAGCGGGCTGCCCCCTCCATAGCGACCAGTTTGCCGCTTTGGCTCAGGGTCAGCGCGCGCAGATCATCCGGCCGATCGAGGGCCGGCATAGCGCCGACAATGTCAATATACGATAAGGGCGATGCACCCTGCAGTATGCTGGTGAAGTCGACCAGCTCATCGTGAGTGACATGTTCGGAAGACTCCAAAAAGCGCTCGACAAAAGCGAGTTGTTGCACCCAGTCGGGTAACAGGGCGCTGGCTTCGGGCAACACATGGCTTAGCTTCTCCCGGGTCAGCGCCTGCTCGGATTGAAGTTTCGCGGCGCTGAGCCAATAGTGGCTGCCAAGGATCGCAAACGCGGTAAAGCTGAGCGTCAGCACAACGGGTTTGGCAATATCCAGGCGCCGGAAGGGCTGGTCCGGCCACAGGTAGACGATCAGCGGCCCCACCAGCATAACGCCCAGACTGTTGCCACTCCACCAGCTCAGCATTCCGCCCATGGACTGCTGGGGTGAAAACACGCTGAAATCGCCAGCAATGGACATACCGGCGGCTACGGCAAACAGGCCGCAGGGCAGAGGCGCGGCGCAGGTTATCCAGAGAGCCACACGCGATGCGCTTTGAGGCCTACCGGCTTTACGGCTGACGCAGTTAACCAGCCACACCCCGAGCAGGGCCTGGAGAGTCGCCGCCGTCGGCAACAGGATATCGAGGACAGAAAGGCTGGCATCCTGATTAAACAGCTGTTCCGCCAGCCAGGCACCCAGCCATACACCCGGCCAGCAGCGGTAACCCCAGATCAGCAGGGCGGCAAAGGCAAAACCGGCCGGGGCCCAGATCGGCACATTGACTTCGGGCACCTGCCAGGCGATCAGTGCACAGAGGATGGACAGCACCACGTAGCCGCCGCCAACCACAGCGCAGCGGTATAGCCATTGGCGGGTATTGTCGGGCGTGAATTCCATCTCGACTCCTGGCGCGCAGGTCCGGTGCGCGGTAATACAGCTTACTATTGCTCAGTTAAACAGCGTTGTGTTATTGCCGCAAGGCTTTGATTGTAGGCAATAGTACGTAGCGACAGCGCCAAAAGAGGGGAGTTGGGCGCCGACCTGGCGCCCGGGTGAGATCAGCCGAAGGGGTGGCGCAGGACGATGGTTTCCACCCGGTCCGGGCCAGTGGAAATAATGTCGATGGGCACGCCGACCAGTTCCTCAATGCGCTTGATGTAATCGCGGGCGGTCTGCGGTAATTCTTCCAGGGTTTTGGCACCGAGGGTGGACTCGCTCCAGCCCGGCAGGTCTTCGTAGATCGGCTCCAGTGTGCCGTAGTCGTCGCAGTCGATCGGCGCGGGGATGGCTTCACCGGCGGCATTGCGATAGCCGGTGCACACCCGCACGCTTTCGAGACCATCGAGCACGTCCAGCTTGGTCAGACAGATGCCGGAAATACTGTTGATCAGCACCGACTGGCGCAGGGCCACCGCATCAAACCAGCCGCAGCGGCGGGCGCGGCCGGTGGTGGCGCCAAACTCATGGCCCTTGGCCGCCAGATGCTTGCCGACATCGTCAAACAGTTCGGTCGGGAAGGGGCCAGAACCGACGCGGGTGGTGTAGGCCTTGGTAATGCCCAGCACATAGTCCAGATACAGCGGGCCAAAACCGCTGCCGGTGGCGGTGCCACCGGCGGTGGTGTTGGAGGAGGTCACAAAGGGATAGGTGCCGTGGTCGATATCCAGCAGTGACCCCTGGGCGCCTTCAAACATGATCTTGCTGCCCGCAATGCGGTAGTCGTGCAGCATCTTGGTTACATCGGCCACCATCGGCAAGAGCTGTTCGGCCATTTGCAGGGCTTCATCCAGTGTCTTCTGGTAGTCCACCGCTTCAACCTGGAAGTAGTTGGTCAGCACGAAGTTATGGTAGTCCATAACCTCTTTCAGCTTGACGGCGAAACGCTCCGGGTGCATCAGGTCGCCGAGGCGCAAACCGCGACGCGCCACCTTGTCTTCGTAGGCCGGGCCGATGCCGCGACCGGTAGTGCCGATTTTGGCCTCACCTTTGCGGATTTCGCGAGCCTGATCCAGAGCCACATGGTAGGGCAGAATCAGCGGACAGGCCGGGCTCAGCCGCAGGCGCTCGCGCACCGGCACGTTTTTGGCTTCGAGCTCGCCGATCTCTTTCAACAGCGCCTCGGGCGACAACACCACACCGTTGCCGATCAGGCAGATCACACCTTCGCGCAGCACACCGGAAGGAATAAGATGCAGCACGGTTTTCTCGCCGCCAATCACCAGTGTGTGGCCGGCGTTGTGACCACCCTGAAAGCGCACTACGACAGCAGCCTGATCGGTCAGCAGGTCGACAATCTTGCCCTTGCCCTCATCGCCCCACTGGGTACCGAGCACCACGACGTTTTTGTTCATTGAATCTATCTCGAAAATAACGGAGTTAAGTCATCGGCGCGGCACAAGGTGCCAGTCGCCGTCTTTGAACACCAGTTCGCGATCGCAAACCGGTACCTGTGTGTCACCCGGCAGGGCAAATACCACCTGCTCGCCGCTGCTGCGCAGCGCTTGCACTTTGTGCCAGAGGTCGGCGTCTTTCCTGTTCGGCGCCAGTATGGCCGCCGCCGCAGTGCAATCCGGCAGCAGTGCCAGCAGCGCTTTCAGGTCAATACTGAATCCGGTGGCCGGTCGGGCCCGGCCAAAAACACGGCCGATATCGTCGTAGCGTCCACCGGAGGCCAGTGCCCGGTCGCAGTCGCTGGACAGGGCCGAAAATACGGCGCCGGTATGGTAGTGATATCCGCGCAGTTCTGCCAGATCAAAATACAGGGCAACACCGGGGAAGCGCTCGCGCACCTGGGCCGCCAGCTCTTCCAGTGCGCCGATGGCGGCAACCGCCCGCGGATAAGCCTTGAGCAATTCGCGGCCCCGCGCGAGCACGCCGTCGTTGCCGTGCAATTCCGCCAGACCGGCGAGGGCCCGCTTGATCTTGTCATCCAGCGGCAGCTCATTAAGCAGGCTGTCCAGCTCCGCCGCCGCCTTGCGCTGCAGAATGGAGAAGTAGCGCTGTTCTGTGGCCTCATCGAGACCGGATACCACGGATTCGTAGATGCCCACATGGCCCAGGTCGAGGGTCAGATTCTGAACGCCGGCCACGGTGAGGGTTTGCAGCATCAGGCAGACAATTTCCAGATCGCTGTCGGTGCTGGAGTCACCGTAAAGTTCTGCACCCAGCTGAATCGGAGAACGCGAGGCCAGCGGCGATTTGGGGCGGGTGTGCAGTACGCTGCCGGCATAGCACAGGCGGGTTACGCCGTCGCGACCGAGGCTGTGGGCGTCGATGCGGGCAGCCTGGGGTGTGATGTCGGCACGCAGGCCCATCATGCGGCCCGTCAGTTGGTCAGTCACCCGGAAGGTTTGCAGGTCGATATCGCTGCCCAGGCCCACCAGCAGGGATTCGGTGTATTCGAGCAGCGGCGGGATCACCAGCTCATAGCCCCAGCTCTGATACAGATCGAGGAGCTGACGCCGCAGGTGCTCAACCTTGGCCGCATCCTTCGGCAGCAGTTCCTCTACCCCATCGGGCAGCAACCAGCGGTCGGCAATGGTCATAGTTGTCCTATCTTACCCAGTACAAAAGGGCCAGCCCGGAAAGCATGCTGATCAGCCCTATGATGCGAATCTGTCGGTCATTGCTGTGTGCAACATTGAGGATCACTTCACGCCAGCGGCCGGGGGCAATGAAAGGCAATAAACCTTCGATAATCATCACCAGACTGATGGCGACGGCCAGCTCCTGCCACATGACTCAGTACCACTCACTCAAGTACGCACTCAAACACGCACACACAAAAAAACCGCGCAGTTCTTATCCGTTTTAACCGTAAAACGGTAAGCACTGCCCGGTTGCGCGATTGTAACATGATCCAGCGCCGATGTTAGCGCTGGCTAGCTTTGTCTTCCTTCAGGTACTTGAAGAATTCGCCCTCGGAATCCACCACCAGAATATCGTCCTTGCCCTTGAAGGAATCGCGATAGGCGGCGAGGCTGCGCACGAAGTTATAAAACTCCGCATCGCGCGAATAGGCCTGGGCGTAGATCTCGGCAGCGCGGGCATCACCGTCACCGCGGATGCGCTCGGCATCCCGGTAGGCGTTGGCCGAGATAACCGTGCGCTCGCGATCGGCGGCGGCGCGAATGAATTCCGCCTGCTCGCGACCGGTGGAGCGGTGCTCTCGGGCCTCGCGCTCACGCTCGGATTTCATTCGGTCAAACACCGACTGGCTCACCTGCTCGGGCAGATCGATACGCTTGACGCGAATATCCACCACCTCGATACCAAACTCGGTGGTAGCGATCTGGTTCAGCTTGTGGGTCAGCTCCACCATCAGCAGGTCGCGCTCACCGGACACCACTTCGTGTACCGTGCGCTCACCGAACTGGTTACGCAGGCCGTCGTTGATACGCTGGGCCAGCAGGCGGTGGGCGCGAGCCTCTTCACCGTTGGTCGCGGTATAGAACTTGAAGGTGTCGATAACCCGCCACTTGGCGTAGAAATCCACGTCCAGCGGCTTTTTCTCAACCGTCAGGAATCGCTCCGGAGAGGAATCCAGGGTCAGGATACGCCGGTCAAACTTGCGCACCGCATGCATCAGCGGCACTTTGGCATGGAGGCCTTTTTCAATATCAGGCACGGCCACCTCACCGAACTTGAGCAGCACACCGCGCTCGGTTTCCTTGATAACGTAAAGGGTCTGGGAGCCGAGAATGATGACCAGACCAATCAGGATCAATACACCCAATCCACGATTATTCATGATTAACGGCCCTCCCGACGGCGTGACTGGGTTTCGCGACGCAGCTGCTCGACCACACGGTTGGTCAGCTCCTCAATATCGAGATCGTCGATGTTACTGATACTGCCGCCGCTGCCACCTTTGACGATGCGATCCAGCGGCAGGTAGATCATGTTATTGCCGCCTTTCACGTCAACCATCACCTTGGTACTGCTGCTGTAAACATCCTGCATGGCCTCGATATACAAACGGCGGCGCGTAACGTCCGGCGCTTTTTTGTACTCGGTGAGCAGTTTGGTAAAACGGGCTGCTTCACCCTCGGCCCGGGCAACCACCTGTTCGCGGTAAGCGCTGGCCTCTTCCAGCTGACGCTGAGCCTGACCACGAGCTTCCGGGATGATGGTATTGGCGTAGGCTTCCGCTTCGTTTTTCAGGCGGGCCTTGTCTTCCTTGGCGCGGGTTACGTCGTCAAAGGCATCCTGCACCTGGGCGGGCGCCCGCGATTCACGGATGTTGACTTCTGATACCAGGATGCCGGTCTGGTAGTTGTCGATATAGCTCTGCAGGCGCTGCTTCACATCGATCGCCATTTTTTCACGGCCGGCGGTAATAACATCATCCATCGACGAGCCACCCACCACATGCCGCAGCGCACTCTCCATCGCCTGCTCCAGGCTGTGCTCGGGGTTGCGAACCTTCAGCAGGAAGTGGGCAGGATCGGATACGGTGTACTGCACCGACATCGGAACATCGACAATGTTTTCGTCTTCCGTCAACATCGATGCGCGGTGCTCAGCCTGCCGCACCTTGGTCACGTTGACCTTTTCCACCACATCAATCAGCGGCGGACTCCAGTGCAGACCGGCAGAGTTGGTGGCATGGTAGACACCCAGCCGCAGGACTACGGCTTTTTCCTGCTCGTCCACCTGATAAAAGCCGAAGACGGCCCAGATGAAGGCCGCGATGGCGAGAATGACACCGGCCGAGCCTGCGCCGAAGCCGGACGGAGAACCGCCCTGACCACCACCGCTGCCGCCAAAGATGCCACCGAGTTGTTCTTTGAACTTTTTCAGCGCTTCATCAAGGTCCGGAGGCCCCTGATTGTTACCGCCCCACGGGTCGTTGTTATTACCACCCGGTTCATTCCAGGCCATGCCATTCTCCTAAACCAGCCTATTGTCGTCGCTAAAAGCGACTCGAAGTCTATCAAACTTTGGGCCCCGGTCTAACCAAAGTCGGTTCCGACCGGAGCGATTGTCAGTGTGCGCGCAGGTTTTCCAGTTTTTCGCCTTCCTGGGCGAGCAAGCGCATCAAGTCTGCCTTCGGCATGCGAATGTGCAGCGTGCAGCCCTGCTCGTTGTATTCTTCCTGCTGAACGCCGCCCAGGGCGAACAGTCGTGAGCGCAGCCGCGATTTTTCCGGCGGCAGCACGACATCGGTATCCACCACATCACCGGCCAGGCGTTCGCTGAGGGCCTCCATCAACAGATCCAAGCCCTTGGCGCGCCGCGCCGACAGCCACACCCTTACCGGACGGCCCTCGCTGTCGCGCTCTATGCGCGGCGGCTGGCCGATAAGGTCGATCTTGTTGTAGACCTCCAGCATCGGCAGCTCATTGGCGCCGATTTCCGCCAGCACTTCGTGCACCTGGCGATTGTGGTCGTCGCGCTCTTCGTCGGCGCAGTCAATCACGTGCACCAGCAAATCCGAACTGACCGCCTCTTCCAGGGTGGCGCGGAAGGACTCTACCAGCTTATGCGGCAGATGGCGGATAAATCCGACCGTGTCCGCCACCACCACCGGCCCCACATCGGCCACCTGCAGGCGGCGCAAGGTCGGATCGAGAGTCGCAAACAACTGGTCCGCCGCGTACACATGGGACGCGGTCAGGGAATTGAACAGGGTCGACTTGCCGGCGTTGGTATAGCCGACAAAGGACAAGGTCGGAATCTCGGCCCGCTTGCGGGCCCGGCGGGACTGGTCGCGCTGCCTGCGCACCTTTTCCAGCCGCGCCTGAATGCTTTTGATACGCCCGCGCAGCAAGCGGCGGTCGCTCTCGAGCTGGGTTTCACCCGGGCCGCGCAGGCCAATACCGCCCTTTTGCCGCTCCAGGTGAGTCCAGCCGCGAATCAGGCGGGTGGACATATGCTCCAGCTGAGCCAGCTCCACCTGCAGCTTACCCTCGTGGGTGCGGGCCCGCTGGGCGAAGATATCGAGAATCAGACCGGTGCGATCCAGCACCCGGCACTGCAATTCCTTCTCGATATTGCGCTCCTGGCTGGGGCTCAGCGAGTGGTTAAACAGCACCAGCTCCGCCTCGTGCTCCACCACCAGCTGGCGGATTTCCTCCAGCTTGCCGGAGCCAACAAAGGTCTTGGCATGCGGCATGGGGCGTTGGCCGCGCACAAAATAGACTGGCTCACCGCCGGCCGAGGTGACCAGCTGCATAAATTCGCCCGGATCTTCGCGCTCGGCCACACCGCTGAAATCGATGTGGACCAGCACCGCGCGTTCACCGGTATCGGGACGCTCAAATAGCAAGGGGTTCTCCCACAACACAGCCGCCGGATACCCGCAGGCACCGGCGACCGATAAAGGAGTTCAGTGATGTAATGTCAGAACCGAGAAACGAGAGGAACTCAGGTCTCATCGTCTTCCGGCGGATGCTGCATGGGCAGCCGGACGACCCTCGAGGGTACGACGGTGGAAATGGCGTGCTTGTACACCATCTGGCTGACCGTGTTTTTAAGCAACACGACAAATTGGTCGAAGGACTCGATCTGGCCCTGAAGTTTGATGCCGTTAACCAGATAAATGGATACAGGCACTCGTTCCTTACGCAGAATATTAAGGTAAGGGTCTTGTAAGCTATGCCCTTTTGACATGGTGTAGCCTCCTTGAGTGGCCAATGGCCAGTAAAAGCGACAGGCAGTGACGTACCCGAATGGAGACCGAACAACTGTTCTCGGGCGCCCACGCCTCCCGCAAGCGGAATCAAATAAGACCTGGCTGCGGTTTTACTTGAAATTTAGGCCCTAGTATAGCCCATCCACTTGGAAATCAACATCGGCGAGCAGGGCCAAAACGTCTGGTAAGAGACTGATTTTGTCATCATTCCACACTATCCAGTGCAAATCCTGCCATTTGCGCAACCAGGTATACTGGCGCTTGGCCAACTGCCGGGTAGCGAACAGGGCGCGACTTCGCATTTCCGCCTCGTCGAGCTCACCTTCCAGATAATCCCAGGCTTGCCGGTATCCGACCGCACGGATCGCCGGAAGGTTCCCGTGAAGATCGCCGCGCCGGTGCAGTTTTTTCACCTCGTCGATAAAACCCGCCGCAAACATCTGCGCCAGACGCTGCTCTATACGGCGATGCAGCACGGCCCGATCCTCAGGCCCGATGGCGATCTGCGCAATCCGATAGGGCAGGTCGGCTTCACCCTGCTCCGCCCGCCAGGCGCTGATGGGTTTGCCGGTGCCGCGCAGCACTTCCAAGGCCCGGCAGATGCGCTGCGAATGGTTGGGGTGAACAGCGGCGGCCGCTTCGGGGTCGCCCTCGGCCAGCTCCGCGTGCAGTGCCGGCCAGCCTTTGCGCTGGGCGTCGGCCTCAATGGCCTCGCGGATGGCCGGGTCGATGGGCGGCAGCTCTGCAAGGCCTTCCAGCAGGGCTTTGAAATAAAGCATGGTGCCGCCCACCAGCAAGGGCAGCTTACCGCGCGCCGTGATGTCCGCCATGGCAGCCAGCGCATCGCGGCGAAAATCGGCGGCCGTATAGGGGTCTGCGGGATCGCGGATATCCACTAAGGCGTGGGGATAGCGGGCAAGCTCTTCGGCGGTTGGCTTGGCGCTGCCGATGTCCAGCCCGCGATAAACCAAAGCCGAGTCGACGCTGATGATTTCGGCGTTCAGCCGGTCACAGAGCTCAAAGGCCAGCCGGGTTTTGCCGGAGGCCGTAGGGCCCATCAGAAAAATCGCTGGCGGCAACGCGTTAGCAGTTACCGACTCATCGGCCACGCAGGAACCACTTATCCAGCTCGGGCAGCGACACCTGCACCCAGGTGGGGCGACCATGATTGCACTGACCGCTGCGCTCGGTGGCTTCCATATCCCGCAGCAGGGCGTTCATTTCGGGGATGGTGAGCCTGCGGTTGGCGCGCACGGAACCGTGGCAGGCCATGGTGGCGAGAATTTCGTCGATATGGGCCAGCATGCGATCGGAGCTGCCGTATTCCATAAAATCCGACAGCACATCGCGCACCAGTTGCTCGACGTCGCTGTTGGCCAGCAACACCGGCAGTTCGCGCACCACCAGACTTTCCTCACCCGCCCGTTCGACCCGCATACCCAGCTCGCCGAACATCTCACTGGAATGTTCGGCGCAGGCCGCCTCGCGCTCACTGACCGCCAGCGTCATCGGAACCAGCAAGGGCTGGCTGCGAATGGCCTGAGTGTCGCGGGCGGTTTTCATGCGCTCATAGGTGATGCGCTCGTGAGCCGCGTGAATATCCACCAGCACCAGCCCGTGCTGGTTTTCCGCAAGAATATAAACACCTTTTAATTGCGCCAGCGCATAACCCAGCGGCGGAATCTCTGCCTCGCCATCCTGGGGCGCGGCAAAATCGGCGGCCGCCGATGGCTGAAAGGCTGGCGACGCGGCGGGTCGCGACTGCAGGGCGGTGTAGCCCTGCAGCTGCTCGCGCACTTCTGTTTCACTCACCCGACTCTCAAACTGACTGGGGCGAAAGCTCATCGGCGCCTGCTGCGGCGCAATCTCGGCGGGCTGCGATTGGCTTTCCAGACGCGCGTTGTTCAGCTGATCATCCGGGCGCACCTCCGCCAGCAGGCGGTGCAGGCTGCGGAAAATAAAGTCATGCACGGTGCGGCCGTCCCGGAAGCGAACTTCGTGCTTGGTGGGATGAACATTCACATCCACTATCGACGGGTCTAGCTCGAGATAAAGAACAAAAGCCGGATGACGGCCGTGGAACAGCACATCGCGATAGGCCTGACGGATGGCGTGGGCAATCAGCTTGTCGCGAATCATGCGGCCGTTGACAAAAAAGTGCTGCATATCCGCCTGGCTGCGGGAAAAGGTGGGCAGCGCCACCCAGCCCCACAGTTTCAGACCGGCCGCTTCGGTTTCGATATGCAGGGCGTTTTCGAGAAAGGCGGGGCCGCAGACCCGGCTGAGCCGGCGCTCCTGCTCCAGCTGATTGGCCGCAGGCGGCAGGCTGTGCACCACCCGGTTGTTGTGACGCAGATGAAAGGCCACATCGTAGCGGCTGAGCGCGAGGCGCTTGACCACTTCTTCCAGATGATTGAATTCAGTTTTTTCGGTGCGCAGAAATTTGCGCCGGGCGGGGGTATTGAAAAACAGGTCGCGCATTTCAACGGTGGTGCCGCAGGGATGGGGCGCGGGTTTCAGTGACGCCTGCATCTCGCGACCCTCACAGCTCACCTGCCAGCCGCTGTTGGATGTGTCCGTAGCCGAGGTCAGGGTCAAGCGCGCCACTGAGCTGATACTGGCCAGCGCCTCGCCGCGAAAACCGAGACTGATCACCTTTTCCAGATCTTCCAGCTCGCGAATCTTGCTGGTGGCATGCCGGCTCATCGCCAACGGCAGGTCGTCCCTGTCGATCCCACTGCCGTTATCGCGAATGCGGATCAGCTTGACCCCGCCCGCCTCCACATCGAGGTCGACCCGGGTAGCGCCGGCGTCGAGACTGTTTTCCAAAAGCTCTTTGACGACAGAAGCGGGGCGTTCGACCACCTCCCCGGCGGCGATCTGGTTGGCGAGCCGGGGATTGAGTAATTGAATTCGAGGCATCAGGATTCTGGAATAATCAGTGTCTGGCCGATCCGGATACCGGAGCTGGCCAGTTTGTTTTCGCGTTGAAGTTGCGCCACCGAGACATCAAAACGGGCGGCAATTTCCGACAGTGTATCACCGCTGGCAATGGTGTACTCACGCGGCTTCACCTCGCCGCGCTTGAGCGCCGCCAGATAGGTATCCGGCGGCGGGCTGCGGCGAAAATGGCTGTCCACGCCGCTGAAAATAGCCTGCGCCATCTGCTTGCGGTAGCTGCTTGTGGCCAGTTTGCGGGCTTCACCCGGATTGGAGATAAACCCGGTTTCCACCAGAATTGACGGAATATCCGGCGACTTCAGCACCGCAAAGGCGGCCTGCTCCACCCGCTTGCTGTGCAGCTTGGTCATGCGACCCATGCCATCAAGTACATTGGCGCCGATCCGCAGGCTGGCATCCATACTCGCTGTCATCGACAGGTCGGTCAGTACACCGGCCAGAATATCGTCCTTGTCCGAGAGGCTGACGCCCCCCACCAGATCCGAATCGTTCTCGCGCTGGGCCAGAAAAGCCGCCGAGGCACTGGTGGCGCCGCGCTGGGACAAAGCGTAGACCGAGCTGCCTGAGGCATGGGGCGTTTTGAAGGCATCGGCGTGCACCGAGATAAACAGATCGGCCTGCATTTTGCGGGCGATATCCCGGCGCTGGCGCAAACCGACGTAGTAATCCCCGGTGCGCACCAGCTCAGCCTTGTATCCTTTGGTACTGTTAAAGAGGCGCTGCAGCTCTTTCGAAATTTCCAGCACCACCTTTTTCTCGTAGAGACGGCCCGGGCCTATTGCACCGGGGTCTTCACCGCCGTGACCGGCATCGATGGCAATGATCACCGGGCGCCGGCCGCTGGTGATGTCCACTGCCGTTTTAACCGTGCGCGCAGCACTTTGCTTGTCGTGAAAATCGATCACCAGACGGTCGTGCAGATCACCGCTGGCTGCCAGCATAAAGCTGCCGATTTTCACCTCGCGAGTGAGATCAAATACCACCCGCAAGTCCTTGCCCTCGCGCACGCCGTGGCGCAGGCGACTGATCGGGCTGTCATCAAATTTGAGATCGGCGGGTAATTGCTTGAGACGGGTGCGGCTGATATCGACCACCAGTCGCTCGGGATTGTTCAGCTGAAACACCTGGTATTCCGCAGGGCCACTGAGATCAAACACCACGCGGGTATGATCCGGCGCCCGCCACAGGCGGACATCTTTGACTTCGGCGGCAAAACCCGCCGCACTTATCAGCAGCGTCAGCAACAGAACCAGCAAGCCGTGCATTGTTTTCATTATGACTTCAGTCCGTCTGAGCGCGTTGTGTCATCTGCTCACCCAGTGCCGTAGCCGACGCCAGTTGCAGCGTGCGGCCAGCACCGCTGGCTTCAATCCTAACCCTTATATCGGGCGCTGGCAAAATACCCCGCCCACGCTGCGGCCACTCAATCAAACAAATGCTGGCGGCCGAAAAATAATCGCGTATTCCCATGTACTCCAACTCTTCCGGATCACCGAGGCGGTAGAGGTCAAAGTGGTAGATCAGACCGCGCTCCAGCTCATAAGGTTCCACCAGCGTATAGGTCGGACTTTTAACCGCACCTGAATAGCCGAAGGCCCGCAGAAAACCGCGACAGAAGGTGGTTTTTCCCGCACCGAGATCGCCCTCGAGAAACCACACGCTGCCGGGTTCAGCAATTGCCCCCAGCTGCTCACCGGCGGCAACGGTCGCCGCCTCTCCCTCAAGAAACTGATTCACCCGTTCAACACACTCCGCAGTTCTTCAATCACATCACTCGCCAGTAAACCGCGTTCACCCTTTAGCGCGGCCATATCCGCCGCCGCGCCGTGGGCGCACACCCCCAGTCGCATCGCCTCACCGGCGCTCAAGCCCTGGGCCAACAAAGCACCGAGTACACCGCTGAGCACATCGCCCATGCCTCCGCTGGCCATACCCGGATTGCCGTAGTTGCTGACCGCCAGCCCGTCTTCATCGGCGATAATACTGCCGGCGCCTTTCAGTAGAACCGTCGCACCGGTCAACTCCCGCAACTTGCGCGCGGCGGCGAAGCGGTCCGCTTGAATGTCTGCGGTGCTGCAATCGAGCAGGCGCGACGCCTCACCTGGATGGGGCGTAAGCAGCGTCGGCGCGCTGCGCTGCAATGCCGATGCGCTTCCGAGCAGGTTAAGCGCATCGGCGTCCAATACCGCCGGCAATGAAGTCGC
This sequence comes from Spongiibacteraceae bacterium, assembly GCA_002710725.1. GTDB lineage: Bacteria > Pseudomonadota > Gammaproteobacteria > Pseudomonadales > Spongiibacteraceae > Litorivivens. The sequence goes on along the minus strand of PAKT01000063.1, from coordinate 10,157 downwards.
CAATACCGCCTTGAGCAAAGAGCGACCCCAGCGCTGTTGCCCCAAGCCCGGGCCAATCACCACCACCGAGGCCTTTTCCAAAAGAGGTGCCAGCGCACTGACCGACTCCACACCGTGCCCCATAACCTCTGGCCGACAGGCCAACAGACCCGGCAAATGGGCACTGCGAGTGGCACAGCTGATCAGTCCCGCGCCGCTGCGCGCTGCGGCGCTGGCGGCGAGCACCACCGCACCGGCCATGCCATCGTCGCCACCGACCACCAGCACATGGACGAAGTGCCCCTTGTGGGCGCCGCGCGCGCGCTCGGGCAAGGCCGCAAGCGCATGATCCAGCTCCAGCCGCTGCGCCTCAGGGTTTTCCCCAAAGCTCACCGCTGGTGCATCCAGATCACTGAAATAGAGATGCCCCACATGATCGGCCGCATCCGCCGTAAACAGACCGCGCTTCAAGGCGATAAAGCTGACCGTGACCGCCGCGCGCACGGCAACACCCAGTCGTCGGCCACTGTCCGAGCAGAGCCCGGAAGGCACATCTACCGAAAGCACCGGCAAAGCGCTGGCGTTGATGGCATCAATGGCCTCGGCAAAACCCGGCCGAACTTCGCCGCGCAAACCTGTGCCCAGCAGGCCATCGACAATAACTCCCTCAGTGGGCTGCTCGCCCTGCCAGGGCCGGGCCACCACACCCGCGGCCTCGGCCCGCTGCCGAGCCAGCAGGGCATCGCCGCTACCGGGCGCCTCCCCCACCTGCCACAACTGCAGCTGATAACCGCGCTCGACCGCCAGCGCCGCCAGCAGATAGGCATCGCCGGCATTGTTGCCCTTGCCGCAAAACACCTGCAGCCTGTCGCAATCGGGCCAGGTCGCCTCCAGCGTAGAGAACAAGGCGCGGCTCGCCCGCAGCATCAATTGAATACCGGGCACCCCGCCGTCATTGATAATGTGAGCATCGAGCGCCCGCGTCTGCGCAGCGGTATAAAGCGTCAGCGGCAAATTGTCAGTGCAACGCAGCATGGTGAACCCCAATCTGGCAGAATAGGCGCTATCTTAACGCATGCGCCTTTTCCGCAACGAGCCCCATGTCCACGATTCCACAAACTGATTTGAGCCGACTGGCCAGCGACATCAAACGCTGGGGTGCCGAGCTGGGCTTTCAACAGGTGGGAATTACCGACGCCGACATCAGCCAGCACGCGGATAAATTGAAGCAGTGGCTGGCCAAGGGCTTTCACGGCGATATGGCCTATATGGCCGAGCGCGAAGGCCTGCGCAACAAGCCCGATGAATTGGTACCCGACACAGTGCGGGTGATCAGCTTTCGGATGGATTATTTTCCCGACGAGCAGCACACCGCCGAACGGCTGCAGCAGCCGGAACAGGCCTATGTGTCACGCTATGCGCTGGGCCGCGATTACCACAAACTGATTCGCAAGCGACTCGCCACTATCGCAGAGCGTTTGCGCGAAGCGGGCGGCGAACACTGCCGCGCCTTTGTCGACAGCGCGCCGGTGCTGGAGCGCGGTTTTGCCGAAAAAGCGGGCCTCGGCTGGATCGGCAAGAACTCGATGCTGATCAATCCCAAGGCCGGCTCCTGGTTTTTTCTCGGTGAGATTTACACGGATTTACCGCTGCCCACCGACCCACCCCAGGAAAGCCTGCACTGCGGAAGCTGCACTGCCTGTCTCGACGACTGCCCCACCGGCGCTATTGTCGCGCCCTTTCAGGTGGATGCGCGGCGCTGCATTTCCTATCTCACCATTGAATTGCACGGCTCTATACCGGAAGAGCTAAGACCACTGATGGGCAACCGCATTTTCGGTTGCGACGACTGCCAGCTGGTCTGCCCCTGGAACAAGTTTGCCGAGCCGACCACGGAGGTGGATTTCTCACCCCGCCACAAGCTGGATCAGGCTGACCTCTTGTCGCTATTTGCGTGGACTGAAGCCGAGTTTGATCGCAACACACAAGGCTCTGCGATCAGACGTGTCGGCTATGCCCGGTGGCTGCGCAATATTGCGGTGGCACTGGGCAATGCGCCGCCCAACCAAGACACAATAAAAGCGTTAGAAGAAAAGCTGGGTACGGTAGATGCGGTGGTGGATGAACATATTCGCTGGGCGCTGCAACGACAGAAGGATGAAAGCCCGAGGCCTGACCGTCAGTGAATCCTGCCGCGCCGGATTAGCATAATACCGCCCAGCACCGCGGCGAACAGCGCCAGCATCAGAGTGGCGACCATCAAGGCATCGCGGCCCGCACGACCGGTGATGCCGGTCAGATGATTCCACTTGTGCAATATCGAAAAGGACCAGCGTTCGGCGCGATCGATGGTCCGACTCTGATCTACCAGCACACCGGTGGCGGGGTCGACGAACAATTGGGTTCCCGCCGCGTCGGCCAGATTCACCTTCCAGACCGGCAGGCGCTTGTTGCGAAAATCGTAGTCAGGGCCAAAACGGGTAATCCGCTCAACGCTCTCTATCGTTGCATTCGGGCGGAACTGGCGCGTCAGCCATACGGCCTGATCACGATCGCTGTACTGCGCCGCTGCGGCAGCGCCAAGATAAATCACGCCGCTGGAGCTTGGCTGGCCATCGAAGCGCGCCGCGCGACTGACCGCCTGTTCAAGCCCGGCAACAGGCGCCAGCGCCAACCGGTAGCGCAGCGTGCCGTCCGACACCGGCACCAGTGAAGCGGCGCTGATTGGCCGTTTGGGCACCGCCGTGCCATCGAGGGCGGGAATATCCGCAAGCGCCATGCTTTCGCCGAGACGCATCCCGGACACGGGCTCGATATATTCCCCTTGCAGCAAGTGGTAGAAACCGCTCGCCGACCAGGCAAGCAAGGGCAACCACAGAGCGTAACCAAACCAGCGGTGCCAGCGGCGACGGCCGTCGTTAATACGTCGTTGCGGCAGCAGGACAATCAAGGCCAGCCCGGCGCAAGCCATCAAAAACAGGGTGACCATAAACAGCATCACCAGCAGCACCCGACCAAAGCCGGTGACATCCAGCCAAGCCCAGGTGTGCAGCTGCAGAAACACGCGCTGGATCGCCGCCTTGTTGCGATTGTTCAGGCTCGCCAGCGCTGCAGTTTCCGTGTGAACAAAAGCGGTCAGTTCGTCGTCGCCGGCGAAACCTACGCGATAGACCGGCAGCAATCGGTTGACGGAAGGGTAGTCCTCACTGAAAGCCGTCTGAAAAGTCACACTCGCCACCGAATCAACCGGGCGCCCGGTGTAGTAGCTGGCCAGCCAGCGGGCCTGACTCTCGTCGTAACCCGGCATCTCGGCGCGGCTACGCAGAGAGAAATAGCGGCGTGGCACCAAATCATTTTCGGTGAGCTGCAGCGCGAAACCTTCGGCAGTCGGTACCAGCTTGACCACCCGCGCCTCTTTTACAGCGTTAGCTTCGAGTGTCTTTGCCATTTCCGGCAGCGCGATTTCCGGCATCACCCGGGCCGGGGGTAACATTGTGACAGCCTGTGGGCCAAACCAGCTCATCACTGGATGGAGGATGCCGGACAGACCCCAGCAGAGCACAACAAAGCCACCCAGCCAGGCCAGACGACGGTGCCATTGCAAAAAGCTACGTTTCATCAGAACTCGACGCTCACACCGAGGTAGGCACTGCGCGGGCGGCCCGGCGTGTAAGTCGGCCCCCACTTGCTGGTGGTTTCCGCGTAGAGTTTGTCGGTCAGATTCAGCACCCGCGTATAGAGTCGAACCTGCTCCGTCAGGTAGAAATCGGCGCGCAGGTTGAACAGATTGTGACCGCCGTGGGTATCGCGATCACTGGCATCGCCGTCTTCGTCATTGCGTTCGTCCAGCCAGTGCTCACCCTGGTGCCACCACTCCAGCTCCACCTGACCACCGCGCAGCCAGGCCGGGTGCCAGCCCAAGCGCAGGTTGCCGAACTGGTCCGGCGCATCCGGCATCTCGTTGCCGGAAAAGTCATTGTTGCCGTCGCGCCAGTCCTCGAAACGGTGCCGCGAATGGCTGTAAGCCAGCCCGAGGTCCAGCGTGTCGCTGAGGCGAATATCGACATTCAGCTCTACTCCGTAGTGATCGGTCTGCCCGGCATTGACGTTGCGACGAGCGCCGCTGGCCTCGGTCACACTGAGAATATCGTCGCGCTTTTCCATACGGTATAGCGCCAGATCAAAGGCCGTGCGCGCGCCGAAGCTGCCGCGCAGTCCCAGTTCCAGACTGTCGGCCTTGACCGGATCGAGGGCGGTGGAATCCACAGTCGCGCCGGAGCGGAACATCTGCCCGGCGTCGGGAATACGAAAGGCGTGGCGGTAGGCGGTGTAGGCGTTCAGGGAATCGCTGATATCGTAGATCAGGCCCAGCTTGGGACTCAGGTGTTCCATTTCCACCACCTGATCGGGCTCGCGGATATGGGAGTCTTCAAAGATGGCGGTGGCCGGGTCATCGGCCGTGCCCGCAGCGATAACCGGCAACTGGTTGTCGTAGTTATAGCGGAAATTGTCGTAGCGCAGCCCCGCCGTCAATCGCCAGCGCGGCGCCAGCTGCTGCTCGAAATGGACGTAGGGCGAGAACGCGAGGAAATCCACATCGTAGTCGTAGAGCGCACCCGCCTCCCGATACTCCAGCCAGTAGGGTCCGGTATCGCTGTCCGTGCGCTCGATGTAAACCTGCTTCTGATAGCCGCGCGTGTAATCGACATCGACACCGGCAATCACGAAGCTCTCCTCAGCGAGATCGCGGCGGTACTTCACCTGGGCGCCGGCGGAATCGTGGCCGCTTTCATTAATGTGGGCGTCCTGGGAATCCAACGCCGAACCGCCGCCCATCCACGGCGGCAATGCCACCACCCGACCGGTATTCAAGGTCCAGGTGGCGACGTATTCCAGATCGTTGCTGCGCAGAAAGGGCGTGATCGTCAGACTGCCGTTGTCCAGCACCTTCTCGAAGGCACTGGACAGGCGCAGCGCCGACACTTCGCGGTAGCCGATTTGGTTGCCCGCCTGCTCCGGGTCGTTGTTGAAGTCGCGGTAGCGCAAACCCGAGCCGCCGGTTTGCAGATCGATATCGGTAACGGTGAGCACGGTGTTGACGCTCAGGGTCTCGCCCAGATCACGGTACCAGGACAGGGTCGCATCGCGACGCTGGGCAGCGGTCTGCTCGCGCCAGCCGTCGTTATTGCTGAGGTTGATGCGGGCAGTAAAACCGTTGTCACCCGCCAACCGGGCCCAACTGAGTTGGCCGCGACGCCAGCCGTCTTCGCCGGTTTCCAGGGTCAGGGCCGTGCGGTCTTCGGCGGGTGGGCGCCCGGTCAGGATATTGATCACCGCGCCAATGGCATCTGACCCATAGAGGGCCGACCCCGGCCCCTTGATGATTTCCGCACCGTTCGCCACCGAGGTGTTTATTTCGTAGAGAGCGTTGTGATTGAAGAAGCCGGCGGAGCGCGTCGGCACGCCGTTTTCCAGATAGAGGTAGACCGGTGACGTGGAGACGGGTTGGCGAATGCCGGCGGCGACACCCTCTCCGGACGAACCCAGCTGCACAATATTGACACCGCTGATGCGGTTGAGCAGCTCACTGGAATGCGCCGGGTTGAGCGCGCGCACGGTATCCTCGTCGAGCACGCCGACACTGGCGGCGGTGTCGGCCAGACTGCTGTCATCTCGGGTCGCGGTAACGACCACCGTTTCCAGATAGTCGCGACTGTGATCAGCGGCAGCGGGCAGGACGCACAGGGCCAATGCACCGGCGATCAGGGGTTTCGACACGCTTCTTCCTCCAATTTAATGGAGGGGTATTTTAGAGACCGAGGGATAAAGCGGAATGCGGCATAGCGTCGCAGGGGCCGGGAAGACGCTGGACGGGGGGAGACGGGAGATGGCAAGAGGCCTTTTTCGGATGGTCTGACGTCTGACGCAAAGGCGATGGCTTCGCCGCTGCTCGCAGCATCGCGTTGCGAAGCAACGCCCGCTTTGGCGTCCGGCGTCAGACGTCCGACATCCGACCCTTCACTCAAACGCGCCGCACGCGTCCTGGCATCTCCCGTCTCCCGTCCAGCGTCTCCCCCCGCCCGGCGTTCCCCACTATTAACAGCGAATAAAATGCTCGCGGTAATGGCGCAGCTCATTGATGGAATCGCGAATATCATCCATCGCCAGGTGGGAGCCATCCTTTTTCACTCCCTCAAGAACCTCCGGCTTCCAGCGGCGGGCCAATTCCTTGACCGTACTGACGTCGAGATTGCGGTAGTGAAAGTAGGCTTCCAGGCGTGGCATTTCCCGCGCCATAAACCGGCGGTCCTGACAGATGCTGTTGCCGCACATGGGAGACACCCCTTCGGGCACATAGTTTTTCAGAAAGGCGATGGTCATTTCTTCCGCTTCGCGCGCACTGTACTGACTGTTGCGCACTCGCTCGGTCAGGCCGGATTGGCCGTGCTGCCGCGTGTTCCATTCGTCCATGCCGTTCATGACGGAATCCGGCTGATGAATGGCCACCACCGGCCCTTCGGCCAGGGTATTGAGCTGGGCATCGGTAACAATGGTGGCGATTTCTATGATGTGATCGTTCAGGGTGTCCAGCCCGGTCATCTCCAGATCGATCCAAATCAGGTTGTTTTCATTCGCCATAACATCACCGTAGTTTCGTATTAGCTGGATTGTAGCAAAAGCCCTGCGCGATAATAGCCGCAATCACCAATGCGGCGGATGCATGGCTAAGCGCAGAATCAACAAACAACAGAAACGCAGAATTCAGGCCCAGCATCGCCAGCGCTCCCAGCGCGCGCGGGACGCCGACACCATAGACAGCGATTCCCTCGGCCCGGAACAGGTCGGTCAGGTCATTGAAAGCTTCGGCCGCCAGATCAACGTGGAAAACGACGACGGGCTAATCACCCGCTGTCACTTGCGCGCCAACCTCGACAACCCGGTGGCCGGCGACAGGGTAATCTGGCAACAGGGCCCGGAAGCCGGCGTGATTGTGGCCATCGAGGAACGGCGCTCACTGCTGAGCCGGCCGGATTTCAACGGTCAACCCAAGTCCATCGCCGCCAATATCGACCAGATGCTTATAGTGGTCGCAGCCCAGCCACCCGTGTACGCCAACCTGATCGACCGCTATCTTGTTGCCGCCGAAGCCCACGGGCTCGACGCGCTGATCGTGCAGAACAAGGCCGACATTCCTCTCGACGCGGACACGCAAGCCATGCTGCAGACCTATGAGCAGACGGGCTATCGCTTGTTGCGAGTGTCGAGCAAAAACGGTGAGGGCCTGATCGAACTCAAGGCCGCACTGCGCGATGCGATCAGCATCTTTGTAGGCCAGTCGGGGGTAGGCAAGTCGTCGCTGGTGAACGCCCTGTTGCCGGAAGCCAACACCGCGGTAGGCGAGCTGTCCCACGCCGCCGACAAGGGCCGACACACCACAACCACCGCTCGACTGTTCCACTTTCCCGACGGCGGCGACCTGATCGACTCGCCGGGCATTCGCGAATTCGGCGTGCAAAACCTCGACCGCGCTGCAGTAGAGCGAGGCTTTCGCGAATTCCAGCCCTTTATAGACCAGTGCCGTTTTCGCGACTGTCGCCACGAAAGCGAGCCCAACTGCGGATTGCGCGCCGCCCTGGAGCGCGGCGATATCAACCCGGCGCGGCTGCAGAGCTACCGCCAAATTATTGCCGAAATCGAGGGGTGAACAGCCCCGGCGCTGTGCCATTACAGTGTCCTGACGCGAGCATCCAACAACGGTAGAATGCGCCGTCCACACAGGAGAATTTGCATGGCAGAACTGGAACTGCTGATTGAACCCGAAACGCTGGCCGCCGAGCTCGGCAACGACGAGCTGCTGATCATTGATGTCTGCTCTGCGGACAGCTACAAAACCCACCACATCCCCGGCGCGGTGCACATTCCGCCGGCGGAGCTGCAGGCCGGCACGAAGCCCGCGGTGGGCAAGATCCCCGAAAAGAAACGGCTCGATGCCTTGTTCTCGGCGGCCGGTCTCAATACCAGCAAGCATGTTGTGGTTTACGACGATGAGGGCGGCGGCTGGGCCGGACGACTGATCTGGACGCTTGACGTGCTGGGACACCGCAATTACAGCTACGTTAACGGCGGCCTCCACGCCTGGCTGGCGGCGGGCCTGCCGGTCACTACAGAGCTTCCGACCACCGCGCCCAGCGAGTTTGTCGGCGAATGGCACGAGGAGTTTATTGCCGAGGCGGTGGACGTGCTGGACGCCATCGACGATGACGACCAGGCCATCTGGGACGCCCGCTCCCCCGAAGAATACCGGGGCGAAAAAGTCGTGGCCCAGCGCGGTGGCCACATTCCCGGTGCCATTAACATCGACTGGCTGGAACTGATGGATCGCGAGCGGCAATTGCGGCTGGTCGATTTGCAGGATCTGCAGCAACGACTCGACAAACTGGGGCTGAGCAAGGATAAAACCGTGATTACGCACTGTCAGACCCATCACCGCTCCGGTTTGAGTTATCTGGCGATGAAAATACTGGGGTACGACAAGATAAAGGGCTATCACGGTTCCTGGTCAGAATGGGGCAACCGCGAAGACACCCCGATCAATACCGGCGCCAATCCCTGAGCAAGCAACCCAGGCGAGACCTGACATTAAGGATGAAAGCATTGAAAACCCTGTTCATTATTGTGCAGTACCTGCTGCCCCAGCACCTGATCTCACGACTGGTGGGGCAGCTGGCCGAAACGCGTATCTTCTGGCTGAAAAACCTGCTGATAGAGCGCTTTATCAGTCACTACGGCGTGGACATGAGTGAGGCCGAGGAAGAAGATCCGCGGGTCTATCGCAGCTTCAACGAGTTTTTTACCCGCGCCCTCAAGCCGGACGCCCGCAGCATTTGCAGCGGCGAGAAGGAAATCGCCTGCCCCGCCGACGGCGCCATCAGCCAGCTCGGCAAAATCGAGGAAGGCCGTATTTTTCAGGCCAAAGGCCACGACTACAGCCTCTACACCCTGCTCGGCGGCAATAACGCAGACGCCCTGCCCTTTAAAAACGGGCGCTTTGCCACCGTCTACCTGTCGCCCAAGGACTATCACCGGGTGCACATGCCCATGGACGGCAAGCTGATTGCCACCCACTACATTCCCGGCCAGCTGTTCTCGGTCAATCAGACTACGGCCGAAAACGTGGACCGGCTGTTTGCCCGCAATGAGCGCCTGGTCTGCCTGTTTGAAACGGCCGCCGGCCCCATGGCCGTGATTCTGGTGGGCGCCATGATTGTGGCGGGGATTGAAACGGTTTGGGCCGGTCAAATAGCCCCGCCGCCGAAAACCGTGCAAAGCCGCCGCTTTGATCAGCAGCAGACTGTGGAACTGAAAAAGGGCGATGAGCTGGGCCGCTTCAAACTGGGCTCAACCGTGGTTCTGCTGTTTGGTGATGAGGTTGTGGAATGGCTACCGGGCTTTGACGCGGGCACCCAAACCCGGATGGGCGAGGCGCTGGCGACTCTGTCCTGATCGCAGCCCGAGAATCAGGCGCGATCGATCGGAAAAGCCAGCACCTCCGACATACTGCTGGCGCCCAGCTGCAGCATCAACAGGCGGTCCAGCCCCAGGGCCACACCGGCGCAGTCCGGCAGGCCATGTGCCAGCGCCGCCAGTAGTTTTTCATCTGCCGGCGGCATCACCTGACCGCGCTGGCGGCGCTGCTCAAGATCCGCACTGAAACGCGCCCGCTGTTCATCGGCGTCCAAGAGCTCATCGTAGCCATTGGCCAGCTCCACCCCGTCCACAAAGGCTTCAAAGCGCAGGGCCACTTCACGCCCCTGCGCATCACGCCCGCGCCGTGCCAGGGCCGCCTGCGAAGCAGGGAAATCCCGCACCAGACTGTACTCGCCCCGCCCCAGGGTCGGTTCAATATCGTGGCTGAACAGCAGGTTGATCGCCTCGTCGCGATCCAGCGACGAAGCAGGAATGCCGTGACGTTGTTCGGCCAGCTGGCAGAGCTCAATGCGCTCTGCGCTAAAAAGGTCGAGCTTAAACTCACGGGCAAACAGATCGGCAAAGCCGTAACTGCGCACTGGCCTGTCACCCAACACCTGACACAACAGCTCGCCCACTTCCGCCATCAAGTCCAGCAGCGCAAAACCGGGCTGATACCACTCCAGCATGGTGAACTCGGGGTTGTGACG